>CAZEAD010000015.1:0-13378 GCA_964510115.1 uncultured Mycoplasma sp. | reverse complement strand
TACTTATATATTTAAGCCCTAAACTATAAAAGTTCGGACAGATTGCTTACTGGTGGAGCTGAGGAGAATCGAACTCCTGTCCAAAAGCAAACAAATTAAGACTTCTACAAGTTTAGTTAATCTTCAAATTTCCTAACTAAAATTGGCGATTAACATACCATTTAGAAAGTAAGTCCCTAAAATTCGAAATAACTCCGAGACAAAATTATTTTATATCCTACTAAAATGAACCTCTAATATCTCTCGTAGGAGAAGAAATAAAAGAAGTGCTTTGCATTTATATTAAGCAAAAGCTAATTGATTTCTGTTTCCAGTTATATTTAAATTTTGCATTTTAAGATTGCCATCTACTTGCCATCTTAACCCTTCTACTTCTGTCGACACCATTACAGCCCCATGCACAAATTATACTAAAAAAGTTTAAAAAAGTAAAGAAAAACAGCCTAATAGCTGCTTAACAAAACTTATTCTCCTTTTACATCAAGTTTTACTTTAGTAACAAAATTTCTAGTAACATACGAACCATCTTCATTAGTTAAATAATCATCACCATCACTACCAGGAACATACATATTTGCATTTTTTGCCTTACTATCAATCCATAATGTTATTTCATACATATATTTACTAGAAGCATTCAAATTATCATCAATTGAAATCTTAGTAGGATCATTACCAGTAAAAACAGGATTTTCAACAGTTTCATCAACATTTCCATCAGAAGTAATAGTTTTCCTAACAATTTTATATTTTATAAATGCAGGATCAATAACATATCCAGAATTACAATTAATACTCTCAGTACCACTTGTATATATCCCACCATTTTCAGTATATCCATCACATACATTAACCATACTTAAATTATACGAAATATTACTACAACTGCCACTTCCTTTAGTAACTGTAAAAGTATAAGGCTCAAAAGTTTCAGCAACAGAATCGTCAACAGGAAAAGCTTTTGCTAAATTAATTGGATTATTTTCATCAACACTAAGATTAATTGAACAAGTAGAAATCGTATTTTCATTTTTTCCTAAAAAATTAACACTAAAACTATAAAGTGCATAAGAAATACCAACACCAACTATAAAAACTAACAAAAGCAACACAAAAATAGCTTGCTTAGATAAAACTTTCTTAACCTCTTTATTTTCACTCTTATCCATAAATAGCATCCTCCAAGTATAATTTTAACATATAAATCTAAAAAATCAATAAAAAGAACTTAAAAACATTTTCTAAGTTCTTTTTCTATTCTTAACTTTACATCTTTTTCTTTTAAAGACTCTCGCTTATCATAATTTTTCTTACCCTTACATAATCCAAGTAAAACTTTAACTTTATTTTTAACAAAATAAACCTTTAATGGAATAAGAGTACAACCTCCTTGATTAACTTTATCCTTAAGTTTCAAAATTTCCCTCTTATGTAGAAGTAACTTCCTTCTTCTAGTTTCATCAGCAGCAAAAACCGAAGCTTCCTTATATTTTTTAATAAACATATTAACTACAAAAACTTCATTATTCCTTATAATTCCATAACTATCCTTTATTACACAAGACCCATCTCTTATAGATTTAACCTCATTACCAAATAACTCAATTCCACATTCAATCTCTTCACAAATAAAATAATCAAACCCTGCTCTTTTATTTAAAATTTCCATTTTACTCACCATGTCTTTTTCTTTTTCTTGCAACAGTAGACTTCTCATCAGAAAGAGTAAAATCAATTTCCCTTGTTTCCTTGCAAGATCTTATTAATCTAACTTTCAATTTATCACCTAAACGATAAACTTTCTTAGTTCTCTCCCCAACAATAATTTCACTTTCTTCATCGTAACGATAAAAATCATTTAACTCTCTAAAATCAATACGACCCTCAATCAAATTAGGAAGTATAACAAACATTCCATTTTTCGTAAATCCAGAAATAGAAGCATTATACTCATTACCAATAAATTCACTCATATACTCTGCAGATTTCATCTTATTAGCTTCTCTCTCAGCCTTATCAGCATTAACTTCTTTTTTAGAAGAATTTTCGCATATTTCATTAAGGAAAGCTAAAAAATGTTCATCATAAAGTCTTTCAAAATTACCTTCCAAAGCAAGCGATAATATCCTGTGAATAAAAGTATCAGGATATCTTCTAATTGGAGAAGTAAAATGTGTATAAGCTTCCCCCTTTAAAGCACTTACACCAATTCCAAAATGACCAATATTTGTTGTTTGATAAACAGCCTTAGCCATACATCTTAAAATCATTGCAGAAAAAACCTCATAATTATCACTATCTTTTAATTCAGAAATTAAAGACTGTACAAATTTAGGATTTTTACCATTAAATTTAGTATTTATCTTTTTACCATAACTTTTCATAACAGACAACACATTTTTAAGTCTTTCCAAATCAGGAATATCATGAACACGATATATACTAAAGACTCCCAAATCCTGCAAATATGTAGCAACTACTTCATTAGCAGCCAACATAAAATCCTCAATTAAATCCTCACCAGGACCACTAATTCTTTTTGTAATTTCAACAGGTTTTCCCATATTATCAACATTTATTTTAATTTCTTCAGAAGCAAACTCAATAAGTCCCCTTTTAACTCTATTCTCATGTAATAAATTAGCAACCTTTTCCATCTTTTTTAAAACATCAGAATATTCCTCATACCCCAATGGTACAATTCCCTTTTCTAAAATAGAATTAACATTTTTATAAGTCATCTGTTTTCTAGAATGAATAACACTTTTAAAAATATTCTTATCAACAATATTACCATTATTATCTATTTCCATCATACAACTAATTGCAAAACGATCTACTAAAGGATTCAAGGAACAAATACCATTAGAAAGCTTTCTTGGATACATCGGATTAACAGTTCCTGTCAAATAAACACTAGTAGCATTCATTCTTGCTTGCATATCAATAGCAGAATTTTCTTTAACATAATAAGAAACATCCGCGATATGAACCCCTAACAAATAATTTCCATTATCCAAAACTTCCAAACTAATAGCATCATCTATATCTTTAGTATCATCACCATCAATCGTAAATATCATCTTATCGCGTAAATCTACCCTATTAGAATTTAAAATATCCTCAACTTCAACAGTCGTTGGAACATCAACAAGTTCTTCTTCAATCTCCTTAGAAAACCCAACAATAAAACCATAATTATATAAAATTTCTTGCAAATCAATATTAGGATCTGTTTTATGTCCTATAACAGCATTAATAGTGGCTGAATAATACTTAGAACTTTTAGAAGTATCCACAATAAGACCAACTAACATCCCATCAACCAAATCTAAAGATTTTTTCAAAAAATATCTATCATTACCAACCAAAGCATATTTTTCCCCATTAATAGTCTTAACTTCCCCAATAATACCATGTCTCTCTATAATTTCTTTAACAGTCCCAGTATAAGAATTAAAATCAGTAATTCGAACTAAAACCTTATCTAAATTCATACAATTATACTTACCATTTGGTTTAATAGATACCTTTTTATCATCAACCAAAACATAAGCATCTCCATTCCTGGAAATATGATAAATCCCTTCTCTAAAAGGATTTAAAGTATAACCATGTCCAGTATTATATATCTTTTTTTCTTCTAATAACTCATCAATAATCACACAAAAATCTTCAAATGTAACATTAATATATCCAACTTTTCTATAAAGCTCTTTTAAAGTAATAGCATTGTTTCTTTGAACATCTAAAATAGATAATATTCTTTCTTTCATAAAGCCTCCCATTAAAACAATGATAACACAAAAAAAAAAAGAGATAAACCCTTTTACATAAAAGATATAATTAAACAAAGAACAAAAAAGACAAGACCTACTAGCATTGTAGCTCTACTCATAATAAGTTCACTACCTCTTTCTTTTCTATTCTTAAACAAATCAGTATTATTACCAGTAAAAATTTGAGAAGCTGCTTCAGCTTTAGAACTTTGTAATAATACTAACAATATTAATATTCCACTAACAACCATCAATGCAATAATCATTATATGCCTCCTAACTAAACTAACAATATTTTAACAAAAAAAACCATTTCTTGCAAGTACTAATGAACAAAATGTATAAACCAAAAAAGCATATAAACCAATATCACTAGAAAAGACAAAAATCCATAACCAAAAACATTAATTTTTTTACCTTTTTTAATCTGAATTAAATTAATAACACTAAACAAAATACAAATAACTACCAATATAATTGTCGTAAAATCAAAATAAGTATAAATATTTGCCCCAACTAAAATCAAATCACCAATTGCCAGTACAAGCAAATTAAACAAATTGCTTCCAATTATATTAGCAAGAGCCATATTATAACTTTTCATCTTAAATAAAGTAAAAAATGTAATAACTTCAGGTAAAGATGTCGTAATACCAAGCAAAATTGCTCCAAGAATACTTCCAGAAAAATTAGGATAAAGAACACTAATCTTATCAACAGTAATTGTTAATAAAGTACTAAAAAAAACTAAAAAGACTGCCACCAAAACAAGTCTTAATCCTAAATGTCTACTCTTACAAACCTTTTCACTCTCAACCTCTTCATTATCATTAGATAAAAATAATACATAGCAAATATAAGTAATAAAAATTACTAAACTAGGAAACCCAATAATTCCTAAAGATAAAAAATTACCAAAAAGCATATTAAACAAAATAAAACAATAATTAATAATTAAAAACAAATAAACATTAACATGATTACTTCCAATTTCCCCAAAAAAACGTTTTTTAATATAAATAAAATCGAAAAAACAAATCATAAAAATATTAAACATATTACTACCCAAAACATCCCCTAAAGCCAAAGAAGGATTATCTACTAAAAGTGAAGATAAACAAGTAACAAATTCTGGTAAAGCAGTAATACCTGCTAAAAGTATACCTCCAATAAAAGCTTTAGATATTTTCGAATTATTACTAAGATAATCCGAAAGAACAGATAATCTAATACTCAAAAATACTGTTAAAAAAGCAAATATAAAAAAAAAGATTACTATCATTGTATCACCCAAAAAATTATATGATAATAAAACCAATTTTAGAGCACATAGCAAAATTTTAACAAAAGAAATAAATAACCATAAAATTTCTATAAAAAGTAAAGTAACAATTGCATTTTTCCCAAAAAAAAGATATGATATTATATATAATATATAAAAAGGGTGTGAAGAAATGAAAATAGTTTTTTTAACTGAACAACAATTTGATATATTCTCAAACAATCATCCACTTCATACTTTATATCAAAGTTCCATGTATGGAAAATTAATGGAAAAACAAGGATATCAAGCCAAGTACTATGGATTTGTTGATGAAACAAACAACCTAGTAGGAGCCACTTTAATCTTATATAAAAAAGTATTTGCCAATTTAAAATATGCCTATGCCCCAAGAGGTTATTTAATAAACTATGATGATCGAAACCTACTTCAAGAAATATCAAATCAATTTAAAGAATATTTATCAAAAAAGAAATTTATTTTCTTAAAAATAGATCCACCAGTCATAAATAACAAAAGAGATCAAAATGGTAATATAGTCCCAAGTCAATACAGTAATGGCTTAGTGGATTATTTAAAAAGCATAGGTTATAGCTACTTTGGAGAAAATAAATTTTTTGGAACATTAAAACCTCGTTGGAATGCTATTCTTAAAGTCACAGGGTCAGCCAAAACATTGTTTAATAATTTTGACAGAAGCGTTAAAAACAAAATCAGAAAAGCCCAATCCCGAGGAGTAGAAATAATTCAAGGAACCCATAATGATATTGAAGTATTTTACAATTTTATTTCCAAAAAACACAACAGAAGTTTGCAATATTACAAAGATTTTGCAGAATGCTTTCAAAATAAATTTGAAATATACTTCGCAAAATTGAATACAGAATCATATTTAAAGAACATAAAAATGATCTATGAAGAAGAAATAAGTAAAAATTCTAAAATAAATGAAGAAATTCAAAACAATAGTAGCATTGGTAAACCAATTACAGAAAAATTAACTAATTCTAAAATAACTTCTGACAAACTATTAGCTATATATAAAAAAGAATTATTAACAGCATCAAAATTATTTGAAACAAATCCTCAAGGAATAATTATTGCCGCTAATGCTATAATAATTGAAAAATATGGCGTAGAATTACTAATTGAAGGTCAAGATACAAACTACAACTTATTTTATCCAACCTTTCTTCTAAAATGGCATGTAATTGAAAAATATGCTAAACAAGGAGCCATTTATTTTGATTTGAATGCCATAACAGGACAATTTTCAAATGACAACAAATTTTATGGTTTAAACGAAATGAAACTAGGATTTAATGCAGACGTAACAGAATATATAGGAGAATTTGATTTAATTATCAGAAAAACCCTATACAATATATATCACAATACCAAAACAATAAATAAAACTATGTCAAAACAAAAAAAGTGAAAAAATCACTTTTTTTATTTACTTAAATTACCAATATAACAAACAAGTCTATACATCTGGGCACTATAACCCATTTCATTATCATACCATCCAATTATCTTTACAAGCTGCTTTCCATCTTTTTCTAGCACATTTGTTAACAATCCATCAACCAAAGCACCATGTCTATCTCCCACTATATCGCTAGATACTATTGGATCAAAAGTAATATCAAGCGTATCATTACTATTATCTAAAATAACCTTATTAACTAAATCAGCACTAACCTTTTCAAATAAAACAAGAGTAAGATCAACAGAAGAACCAGTTGTAACAGGCACACGCATTGCAATACCATCAAGTCTCCCTGCTAAACTTGGAATAACTTTCCCAATCGCACTAGCAGCCCCAGTAGAAGTAGGAACAATATTACTAGCAGCAGCTCTACCTCTTCTAGACAATATCCCCTTACTATGAGCAACATCCAAAATAACTTGGTCATTAGTATAAGCATGAACTGTAGTCATAAAACCACTAGCAATACCAAATTCCTTATCCAAAACACTAAGTATTGGAGCTAAACAATTAGTAGTACAACTAGCAGCACTAATAACCTCTTCACTACCATCAAGTACATGTTCATTAACTCCATAAACTATTGTCTTCATATCACCCTTACCAGGAGCAGAAATAATAACTTTCTTAGCCCCTGCAAGAATGTGTTGATAAACAGCATCATAAGATGTAAAACGTCCAGTAGCCTCAACAACCAAATCAATACCAAGACTACCCCAAGGTAAATCCTTAGGTTCTTTACAAGAGTATACCAAAATTTCCTTATCCCCAATTAAAATTTTATCTTCTGTTGCTTTTATCTCATTAATTCTATATCTTCCATGATTACTGTCATATTTTAATAAATAAGCTAAATCAGAAGCCTTAGACAAATCATTAATAGCTACAACCTCGATATCAGGATTTTCTAAACATAACCTACATACTAATCTCCCAATTCTTCCAAATCCATTAATTGCTATTCTCATTTTATCTCCCCTCAAAATAACTATTACCAATAAATTCCCTTAAAATAGAATCAGTTGGTATTTCATCAGCAGAAATAGATAAAAACATATTAAGAAATCTAATAAGTCGTCTTGCAATACAATAACTCTGATCAGAAGAATCAATTGCATAAAGTAAAGGTAAAGCATAAAGCTTTAAAACGCCAATTTCATAAATAAAGCCACTATTATAAACATAATCAGCATCACCTTGATAAGGGAAAACATTAACCTCTTCTCCAGCTCTCACTTCTTCAAAACTATTAATAGTCTCTGAAGCAGAGTATCCTCTACTATAATTATCCCTAACAATTCTTCTCAATAAACGAACATCACTAGTAGAAACCATATTATAATCATCAACATTCAAATTAATCAAAGGTGAAACATAAACTTTTATCTTCTTTTCCTTAGCAATATTAGAAGTTAATTCCTCGTTAAGACCATGCAATCCCTCAACAATTAATATGTCATCACTATCCAACTTAATTTTATGTCCAACATATTCTTTCTTCCCAGATTGAAAATTATATGTTGGAATCAAAACCTCTTCACCATTAAGAATCTTTTCAAGATGATTATGAAATAACTCCAAATCTATTGACTTAATTGATTCATAATCATATTTACCATTTTCAAGTTTAGGAGTTTCATCACGTTCTAAAAAATAATCATCTATAGATAAAGGCGTAGGATTAACCCCAAAACTCTTTAATAATAATGACAATTTTCTAGCAGTAGTAGTTTTACCACTTGAAGAAGGCCCTGCAATCAAAATTAATTTTATTTCATCTTTTTTATCACAAATAGACTTAGCCAAATCAAGCAAATTACTATCAGACACTACTTCACTTAATCTAATAACATCATTAATTCTACCAGAAGACACTGCAAAATTTAAATCCGCAACATTAAGTACATTAAGTCTTCTTGCAAAATCATAACTTTCTTCATAAGCTTTCATGATTTTAGGCCAATCCTTATATTCAGGAATAGTAAAATTATCTGCTATAGTAGGAAACTGTAATACAAACTCATTATCGTTTAACAAATACAAATCAAAATCAAAAAAAACAGAAGTATCATATGGCAACACTGAATAAAGATACTCATACATATCACCAAGACGATATAAATTAATATAATTATTAGGTAAATATTTCAAAGATTTAACTTTAGCAAACTCATTATTACTAGCGAAATACTTATCAGCTTCTTTTTTATTAACCAAACATTTTTTAAATTCAATTTTCTTACTAACAACATCTTTCATTACTTCCTTGATCTTTTCCAAAATAGAAGAATCAATCTTAAACTTAGAAGTAATCATAATTCCTTTATCAATAGAATGACCTACCCTAAGCTGACATTTTTTCCCATACAAAACTTTAACAGCATAAACTAACAAAAATATTAATCCCTTTTGATAAACACCATATCCAATTCTACTACTCATATCAACAAAAGAAACCTCAGCATCAACTTCCATCTTTTTACTAAGATCAACCATATCATTGTCCACTAAAGCAGCTAGAATAGGAAAATTAAAATCATTTTGATAATCTTTAGCTACATCATAAAGTAAAACACTTTTAGGATAAGACCTATCCTCCCCATTAATTCGTAACGTAATATTAGTATTAGTACTCATATCTTCACCTTCCTATAGTTATAAATATATTTTATCATATATTGTGTTTTTTTAACATGAATATTTTCTGAAAATTAGTCTAAATTATTATTAGGTGATAAAATGAATTTAATTCCAACAGTAATTGAAAAAGAAATAAATGGTGAAAGAAGTTATGATATATACTCAAGACTACTAAAAGATCGTATCATAATACTAAATGGAGAAATAGATGACAATTTAGCAAACAGTATCGTTGCCCAATTACTTTATCTAGACTCCCTAAATCACAACGATATTAGCATATATATTAATTCTCCTGGAGGATCAATAACATCAGGAATGGCAATATACGATACTATGAACTTTATAAAAAGCGATATCTCAACAATCTGTATCGGTATGGCCGCATCAATGGCAGCTTTTTTAACATCAAGTGGTACCAAAGGAAAAAGATACATCCTTCCCAATGCTGAAATAATGATACATCAGCCCCTAGGAGGAGCACAAGGTCAAGCAACAGAAATAAAAATAGCGGCAGAAAGAATATTAAAACTAAAAGATAAAATAAATCAAATACTAGCAATTAACACTAATCAACCACTTAAAAAAATCGAAGAAGATACCGAAAGAGACTATTTTTTATCAGCAAAAGAATCATTAAAATATGGATTAATAGACAAAATAATTGAAAATAAAAATACCAAATAACATAATTATACAAAAATAAAATTTAACAGCTAAAACAATTAACAATTAAAATATTTATATTCCAATCCATACATGATATAATAAAAACATAAAAGGAATGAAGTATATGAAAAGTTGTATTTTAATTTGTAACAAAGAAAGTGGACATGGAATAAAAGAAAAAAATATTGAAAAAATAATTGAAACTCTTACAAAATATAATTATGAAACAACTCTATTTTTAACAGAAAAACAAGGAGATGCTACTAAAATAATAACATCCGCTGCTAAAGTTGATCTAGTACTATCAATCGGAGGAGATGGAACTTTTAACGAAATAGTAAGAGGCAATTATCAAAGAGAAGATAAACTGCTAATATCACATATTCCAACTGGAACAACTAACGATATTGGTAATATGTTAGGACTTACTAAAAATATTAATAAAAATATTGAAGCAATTCTAAATGGTGAAGAAAAAGAAGTAGATATCGGTATGATAAACAATGAACCATTTGTATACGTCGCAGGATTTGGAAAATTTATTAATGTTCCATACCAAACATCAAGAAAACTAAAAAAGAAATTAGGACACCTAGCCTATCTAATAAATGGTGCCAAAGAATTCTTTCAAAGAACAAAACTATATGAATTAGAATACACAGTAGATAACCAAACTTACCATGGACTATACTCATTAATTCTTATCTCAAATGCTAATAGAATCGCTGGTTTTAATAATATCTATAAAGAAGTAAAACTAGATGATGGCAAATTAGAAATAGTATTCTGCAATATTCAAAGAAGAAAAGATTTAGCAAAAACACTATTAATAATGATGACAAAAGGCATAACAAACGTACCAGGTCTTTATTGTTACAAATCTAACAAAATAGAAATCACATTCAAAGAAAAGCCTAAAACACACTGGACTATCGATGGAGAAAAAAACTACGATATCAACAACAAATATGTAATTAAAACTGATTATAAAATTAAAATGTTATTACCAAAAAAGAACTTAGCAAAATTGTTTATTAAATAATCTTATCATTATTTCTTAAACTATCAGCTAGTTCTTTTATTTTCTTTAAACGATGACTAAGACCAGATTTTGTAATAACAATACCAGTTTCATAAGAAATTATTTCACTAAGTTCTTGAAAAGAAACATCAGGATACTTTAATCTATAAGCTGCAATATCTTTAAGTTTATCTGGCATAAAATCAAACCCCATATTATCAACAATATAGTTAATATCTGCAATCTGTTTCTGAGCAGTCAAAACAATCTTATCAACATTAGCCTGTTCACAATTATTAAGCCTATTAGTCATATTTTTATGATCCCTATATATACGAATATCTTCATAATACATTACTGCCCTATTAGCACTTATAACCCTTAAAAAATCTGCAATCTTTTCAGACTCTTTAACATAAACCATAAATCCTTTTTCACGATTTATAACCTTAGCAGGAATCAAAAAATACTTTAACAACTTTATTAAAAAATTAGATTCTTCCAAAGTATCTAAAAAAAACTCTAAATGATAACTAGAAGTCTTAGGATCATTAACACTACCAGAAGCCAAAAAAATACCTCTTAAATATGAGCGTTTTAAGTCTTCAGAATCCACAAAATAATCTTTAGGAACTAATAAAAACTCTCCATTTTCACTAATCATCAAAGACTCCAATATCTGAGGAACTTTTTGATGAATATGCAATTGATAAATAACCTTACTATTAAATTTAGCCTTTCCAATTTGCGAAACAACAGGACTTATATCAAATAACTCTTTAAATAAAGAAAATATTTTTCTAATAACTTTTAAATTTTCATTTGTAACAATAATTTCATCCAAAGATTTATAACCATTATTTCTCACAAATCCAGACAAAAAAACCATATCTTCAATATAAGAAAAATTTAAAATAGCAACCTCTTCTTTAACTTCAGTAGAAAAAGACATAACATCACATCCATCAAACAATAATACTACAATTCTATTCCATTATAATATTATTTTCTAACATTTGGAAGTATAACTTTAGCATTGAACAAAACCAAACAAAAAAGAATAAGCTTCATTAAAAAGCTTATTCCATTAAATTATTTTCCAATACTTCCATAGCATCGTCATCCATAAGTTCATTAGTTAAAGCATATGATACATCACGATACTGTTTAGCACCTGTTCCAGCAGGAATCAATTTTCCAATTATTACATTTTCTTTTAATCCCTGAAGTGTATCTACTTTACCTTTAATAGAAGCATCAGTAAGTACTCTTGTAGTCTCTTGGAATGATGCAGCAGATAAGAATGATTCAGTTTCCAAAGAAGCCTTAGTAATACCAAGAAGTATAGGTTTTCCAGTAGCAGGTCTCTTTCCTTGAATAATTGCTTCCTTATTTTTATCAGTAAATTCTCTAATACTTACAACAGAACCAATTAACAATTCAGTATCTCCACCATCATAAATACGTATTTTTGAAATCATTGATTTAACAACAACTTCAATATGTTTATCAGAAATATCAACACCTTGTGAACGATATGCCTTTTGAATTTCTTTTAATATATATTGTTGAGTAGTAATTGGGTCAGTAACTGCTAATAACTCTTTAGGAGATATATTTCCTTCAGTAAGTCTATCTCCTGGCATAACTTCATCACCCTTTTGAACACGAAGTTTTGCCCCATAATTAGTAACATGTTCAACTTCATCAACTTTATTTTTAATAACAATTTTAAACTTACCATGTTCTTCAACAATTCTTAAAACCTTTCCAGCAACAGTCGCAATAGTAGCTTGTCCTTTTGGATTACGAGCTTCAAATAACTCTTCAACACGAGGAAGACCTTGAGTAATATCTTCACCGCCTGCAACTCCACCAGTATGGAATGTACGCATTGTAAGCTGTGTACCTGGTTCACCAATTGATTGAGCAGCCATAATACCAATAGCTTCTCCAACTTCAACTAAATTACCAGTAGCTAAGTTCTTACCATAACACATTTGGCAAACACCATTTCTTGTATTACATGTTAGAACACTTCTAATTTCAACTTTTTCAACACCAGCATCAACAATTTTCTTAGCAAGTTTTTCTGTAATAAGTTCATTACGTTCAACAATAACTTCATTAGTAGTAGGATTAATAACTTTTTTAGAAGCATAACGACCAACTATACGATCATATAATCCTTCAATTAAAGTTCCATCCTTCTCATTAATAAATGGCTCAACAACAACACCAAAGTCAGTACCACAATCATGTTCTTTAACAATAACATCCTGTGAAACATCAACTAAACGACGAGTCAAATATCCACTTGATGCAGTATTAAGAGCAGTATCTGCACTTCCTTTACGAGCACTGTGAGTTGATAAGAAGAATTCAGATACAGATAATCCTTCTTTAAATGATGAAATAACTGGAATTTCAATAACTTTTCCACCTGGCTTAGTCATAAGTCCACGCATACCAGATAACTGAACAAACTGTGAAAT
>CAZEAD010000014.1:0-13841 GCA_964510115.1 uncultured Mycoplasma sp. | reverse complement strand
ATATTACTAAAACAACAAATATACTTCTAGATAATAAAAACATAAAAACATATAATCAGGCAACAATTAGAAAGAACATCTTAATTCTAGATAATATTAGTAATTTGTTCATGGGAACACTAAAAGACAATATCAATATAATATCAAATGATAATAAAAAAATAACTAAAGCCACTAACTTAATATTAGATAAAAAACTTCAATCAGTAAAAAACCAAAATCAATTACTAGTATTAACAAATGGTAATAATCTTAATAAAAACTTAAAAGACAAAATAAATTTAATAAGAGCACTATTAAATGAACCAAAATTTTTAATTGTTAAAGAAAGTACTAACAAAAATATTATCTCTTATTTACCAAAAATTATGTTAAATTATCCCAATTTAAAAATAATTTACTTTTCTAAAAATAAAAGCCAACAATTTAAACAAATAATTAATATGAAAGGAGACAACAATTGCAAAAATTATCAAAAAAAGAACAACAACAAATTAAAGGTGGTATAAGTATCTGGGGAATATTAAGTTTCCTAGCATCACTAATATTTAGTATAGGAACATTAGAGGGTATAGTAAAGCCAGGAAAATGCCATTGATGATAAAATTAACTGAAAAAGAACTAAAAACAATCTGTGGAGGAGCAGCCATTTCTGGGGCAATAATAAACGCTTACACTAAAATAATCGATTTAATATTAGAAATAGGAAGAAGTTTTGGTTCATCCCTAAGAAGATTGTTTAGTAAAAACATTTGTCCTCTCAAATAACTTTTTGTTATTTTTCCAGATTACATACATAAATTTTATTAGGAGGAAATAGATAGTGATAAATAAACAAGGATTATGGTTCTTAACATTATTTAGTTTAATATTAGTACTAAGCATATATTATATTACTATGCCCAATGAAATGTTCCTAACTAACAACAACTCTAATCAACAAGAAGAAAACAAAGAAAATAAAGAAACTACAAATAATGATGAAAAAGTTAATGTTGTAGTGTCAGAATCAAGCTTTATTAACACTTTAAAGGTTAATTTACAATCTGAAAGAGAAGAACTACTTACAACCCTAGAAGAAACTATGAATAGTAGTAAAACAACAACTGAAGAGAAAAATGAAGCTTACGAAAAAATAAAAGAACTAAATAATACTAAAGGACTAGAAGAACAATTAACTAAAAAATTAAAAGAAGAATTATCGTTAGAGGCATTTGTGAAAATAGAAAATAATGATATATCCGTAGTAGTGGACAAAAAAGAACATGATGTAACATTAGCTAATAAAATAATGAAAATAGTTCAAACAAATTTCACAGAATCAATGAATATTTCCGTAAAATTTGCCTCTTAATTAAAAAGCCCTCACAACCTAGAATATATATCATAAAATAATATGAATATATAAAACAACCCAACCTGAAAGAGAGGGAAACATATTGAATAAAACAATACTTACAAAAAGAGAAAAAGAAGTGTTCGAATTATTAGTTTTAAATAAAACCACTAAAGAAATCGCAAGTAGTCTTAGCATCAGTGAAAAAACAGTTAGAAATCATATATCAAACGCAATGCAAAAATTAGGAGTAAAAGGTAGAGCAGCAGCAGTAGTGGAATTATTAAAACTAAATGAATTATCTTTATAGACGTGTGCTAAAAGCATACGTTTTTTCATATAATTTTTTAGGTGATAAATGATGCTTAAGAAAAAAGCCCTAAATCGAATTTTCATAACGACTATAGCACTTTGCATTGTTATGGTAATCTATACCTTCACAAAAATCGAAAAAGATACTACAGTTTACGATGATTACATCTATCAAACAAGTGATAATAAACAAGTGATTTATACCCTAAACGAAAATAATATTTTAAGTAAAAGTCAAGTTTATTTAAATAAAAAACAAACACTAGAAGAACAAGTAAAAAACCTTTTAGAAATAATGATAGAAAAAAATAACAAAAATAGTTTATTACCAAGCTATTTAAAACCAATCTTACCTCAAAATACAAAAATAATTTCTGTAAAATTAGTAGAGGATATTTTAAAAATAAATTTTTCTAAAGAATTATATAATATCTCTAAAGAACAATCGGAGAAAATGATAGAAGCTATCGTATACACATTATCAGAATTTGACGGCGTCTTAGGAATTGAAATATCTGTTGAAGGTAATATCTTACAATACGTTCCAAATAGTAGAAAAAAACTTCCTGCAATTCTTTCTACCGATATTGGGATTAATAAACAATATGAAATCAATAATACTAATAACATTACCAAAGTAAACCTTTTTTACTATGGAAAAAGTAATAATCAAATCTATGATATCCCTGTAACAAAATACTTAAATAATAATCAAGAGCCATTAGAAATAATAGTGGAATCCCTAACAACAGAAATACCTAAAGATGATAGTATTATTTCATATGTCAACCATAATACCAAATTGCTAAACTATACCATTGCAGAAAATCTAATAACGATTAACTTAAATAATGAGATATATGATGATCCAAAAAGTAAAGAATATAACCAAAAAGCTATTGATGCTTTAATAAATTCCATATTTGCTAATTATGATGTCAAAAAAATTCGAATATTAGTAAATAATCATCAAATAATAGAACAAGAAAATAAGTGATTCTTGTTTTATTTTGTCAAAATATATTTACACTCAAGAAGTAATTTGATATACTTTAAATAACAATAAAGGGAATTGGTTATAAGGAGATACAGAAGACTATGAAGAAAAAAATATATCTTATTGTGCCTTTTATATTGGCACTATTAATAATGATGCCACTTACAGTTGAAGCATTAGACCCAGATGTTGAAGTAACCACTAGATTAAACTGTACTACTTCAGTAAAAAAACAAGGAAAAGTAACTTGCGATATTTATGCAGATATAAATGGTGGGGCAGTTGATGCCATATCAGGAACAGTAGAAGCAGATCAAAACTATTTTGAAAATACTGTTACTAGTATAAATTACAATGCTGGATATCAAGCTGGAAACAATATTCATCTTGGAACAATTTCCTTCACAGCTAAAACAAATGCAGGAATAGGAAGAGTTGTTCTTAAAGATTTAGTGGCTACTGCAGGATCAAATACAGCAGTAGTAAATCCAGATACCACAAATTGTCAAATAACAGTTTTAAATAATGATAGTACTTTAAAAAACATAAAAATAGATAATAAATTAATCTCAGGATTTAGTGCAAGCAAATATACATATAGTGTAAACAGCGAAGCAAAACAAATTAATATAAGTGCTGAAACAACAGATCAAGCAGGAAAAGTATCAGGAACTGGCAAAAAAAATCTAGCTTGTGGTAAAAACAATATTACCTTAAAAGCTACTGCTGAAGATGGGACAACTACTGATTATAAAATAACAGTTAATAAAACTTGTGATGAAAGTACAAAATTAAAAGGAATTAAAATTTCAGCCGGAGCATTATCGCCATCATTCAAAAGCGATATCTATAGTTATACAATAACAGTATCAACCGAAGTAGACAAAATCCAATTAACTGGAGAAAAAGAAAATGATAAACAGACAATCGCTGGAAATGGTACCAAAACACTAAAATATGGTGATAACAGAGCAACAATAAAAGTTAAAGCTGAAAATGGTGATGAACAATCATACAATTTCACTATCATAAGAGAAGATGGTCGTAGTAAAAACAATTATTTAACTAGTATTTCCTTAAGTAATGGTAGTATCCTTTTTGATAGAGAAACTCTAGAATATAATTTAAGAGTACTATATGAAACGAATTCAATTGAAGTAAATGCCATCCCAGAAGATACCAAAGCAAAAATAAAAATAACTGGTGGAGAAAAGTTAGCAGTTGGTAATAATAAAATAGAAATAAAAGTTACTGCTGAAAATGAAGAAGAAAAAACATATATAATTAATGTTGAAAAACTACAACAAGGAGAAACATTAGGAAATAATCCCGATGTAGCAGGAATATCAGTAACAGGGTATGAATTAGGATACACACTCGGAAAAAACAACTATACTTTAAAAATCAAAGATGAAGAAAGCTTAAATATAATAGTTACAATGCAAGAATCAACATCAAATTATCAAATAATAGGTAATGAAAACTTAAAAAATGGCAGTGTCATTACTATTAGAACTCAATCAGCAGATGGAACAACAAATTCCTATGAAATAACTATTGAAAAAGATGACAATATGATGTTAATAATAGCAGTTGCTTTAATAGTTGTAATAGCAATTGCAATCGTAGTATATATAATTGTTAAATCTCAGAAAAACAAAAAAGATAGTCTTAATTCTCTAAAAGATAACCAAGTAAAAACAACAGTTTTATCAGACGATGCATTACTAAATAAAGTAGAAGGACAATTAAAAGAAGCTGATAATAAAAAAGAAAAAGTTATAAATAATTTAAATAAAGAAGATATTATAAAACCAATATCTATCATAAATCCTTTAAAATCTCCTACTGAAAAATCTCAACCAAAAGCTCCGATAAAACAAGCAACAGATAATAAAATTAAAAATCCAATCAAACCTCTTACAAGAGAAGAAATCATGTCAAAAATGCCACTTCCAAAAACAGAAGCTAAGCAAACATCTCCATTGAAAGTAAAACAAGAATCTCAACAAGAACCTAGCAATGTTCAAGAAGAAACAAAAATATGTTCTATATGTGGTCACAGAGTACCAGAAAGCGCTAAAATATGTCCATACTGTCGTAGAATGTGGTAATTTAAAATAACACAAAATTATTAAAGTAAAAATAAAGGATAATAAAAGATTTTAAGTTAAAACAAAGAAAATTAAATTTATTATAAATTTAATTTTCTTTTTTATGTATTTGACCAAATAATTTTTAACAATTACTTGTCTATAAAAATTTACATTTTGTTTTGTTTGTGTTATATTAAATATAGTTATAATAATAAATAAGATGGTGATAAGATTGAAAAAATTGTATTCATATAAAAAACAAATTATTTTCTTAGTTTTTTTAATTGCTTTACTTGCTGGAGCATTCTTTATTTATTATAGTTTTTCATTTACGCAAGATATTGGTTTTACAACAAGCTCCGCTAATAATATTTCGCTTATTGCTAAAGATAGATATGATGATTTGAGATTTATAGTAAATCCTCCTGGCGAAGCAAATACTACTTATTATACAACTATTAATTTTAATTTGTCTGGGCTTATTTCTCGTTATAGTGGGAAGTCTGTAACTATTAAACTATATAGTGGAAATAGTGAGACAAATATTAATAATGAAGTCAAAACAATAACTACTACTGTTAATGCTGGAGCAGTGAACTTAACTAATGGTATTGATAATAATGCTCGTACGTATTATAGATTAGAAGCCTATATTGATGGTGCAAAACTGGATATTAGGGAAAATAATTTTGCAGGTAACGTTACTATTAATTTAGAAAAAGTTTTCCATAATAACTATGTGTTTAGTGAAGACGTTCGAGAGTATGCTTATACTATTCCTATGGATGGAGAATACGTTATAGAATTATGGGGAGCTAAAGGAAATTATTATGCTGAACAGTATTTAATAGATGAATATAGAGCAATTGCTGGTAATGGGGCATATACAAAAGGTACCATTCGATTATACCGAGGAGATGTATTGTATTTTAATCTTGGAAAGAACGCTGTTACTTTAGATGACTATAGTACAGAATCTTATAATGGTGGTTCAGTTACTTTGAAAGGTTGGACGAATGGACATTATATGTCAAGTGGCGGAGGAGCATCTGATGTAAGATTAGTATCAGCAGGAGGTAACTGGAAAGATTTAAACTCATTAGCATCAAGAATTATGGTTGCGGCAGGAGGAGGAGGCACTTTATATCAAGATACCGAAAGTTTTACTCAAAAGGGATCAGGTGGTTCTGGAGGAGGATTAATTGGTTATAAGGGCGATGCAACTTATATTAGAAAATCTGACAAACAAAAAATACCATTTTCAAATGGAGGAGTAGGAGGAAAGCAAAAAACTGCTGGTCTTGGAAGTACGTTTTGTTATTCCTCATATTTAAATGGAGGATTTGGAATAGGAGGCAATGGAGGACGACAAGAATATATGGAAAATTCTGGTTTGTGTCGTGCGACAATTAGAAATTATATTACAAATAATGGTGGTAATTATGATACAACTTGTGGTGAAACTGGTTGTGGTGATGCCTTTTATACTAATGAGTTACTGAGGACAGGAAATATTGGCGGCGGTGGCGGCGGCGGCTGGTATGGAGGCGGCGGCGGCTCTATGGCTGAAGATTGCCATTATGGAGGAGCAGGAGGTTCGTCATATATATCAGGCCATACCGGATCAATTTCTTATGCTAATGCTTCCAATCCTGCTTGTACCGAAAGTGGAGATAAACCAGAAAATTATTTTGGGACTACTAATAAAGAATGTGGTATCTATACTCAAAATGGAAGAAGGTATGAATTTTATAATACCCTTATGATAGATGGGGAAGGATACTGTTGGACTACTAAAATTGGCAATAAGTGTAATATGCCCAAACCAGGAGGAGGTTATTATACTGAAAAAGGGCATCAAGGAAGTGGAGCAGGAAGTATTTATAGAATATCCCCTAAGGAACCTGTTGCAAATGCCACATGGACAAAACAGATTTGGGAAGTTACAATTCCAGAGTTAGATATTAAAGCAGATATTAAACGAGAAGATGGAATAGTAAAATCTAAAGTAGATGTTACAAACATTTCACATTATGCATCATGTACAACAGTAATAACAATTCCAATAGATCCATCAATTGAGAACATAAGAAATATTAAAGTAACATCACCAGTTAGTTATACACCAAACCCAGCAGTAGTAGCTAATGGGAAAATTGTAATCACGTTAACTGCACCATTTTTACCAAATCAAACTGTAAGTATTACATATGATGCAGATCAAAAATCAAATATATCAGCAAAGAAGATAAATTTAGATCCAGTTGTTACGTGGTATCCATCTAGAGAGAATCAGTGTACACCAGAAGTAATAAAAGAACTAGGAAGAGATGAATATAAAGGAACAGATACAGATCATGATGATACACCAGTAGTAGGAGATTTAAAAATCATAAAAATAGATGCAGATACTAATGAAAGATTAGAGAAAGTTAGATTCAATTTGTATGATGCTAGTGGTAATTTAGCAAAAGATTGTTATGGAAAATTAGTAGGAGAGCTTAGTACAAATGTAGCAGGAGAAATAATAGTTAAAGATTTACTATATACAACTTATTATTTAAAAGAAGTATCAAGTGTCGATGGATATTATGTATTAAGTGAAAGTATTCCAGTGGAAGTTAGTAAGACATATACAGAAATAACAGTAAAAAATAAACCACTTAAGATTTCAGTATTGAAGAAAGATTATTTTACAAACGAATCATTAAAAGGAGCAACAATTGTTGTTTATGATATAAATAATGAGAATATATATAAAGAATTCATTACAAAAACAGATAAAATTGAGTTACAAATTGTTCCAGGGAAATATTTAATAAAAGAGCTTATAGCGCCAGATGGATATCAAGTAAATGATGAAGCATATGAAGTAGAAGTTACAGATAAAGGATTTGTAGTAGTAAAAGATGAAGAAGTCATATGGGAAGGCGGCAACTATGAATTAAATATTTATGATGAGCCTACGAAATTATCAATTGTTAAACAAGACATTAAAAATGGGAAAATTTTAATTGGAGCGGAAATAGCTATATATGATGAAAAAGGTGAAATAGCAAAAGATACGATTAGTAATGAAGAGATACATTTAATTACTACTAAAGAGGAAACGAAATGGTATTATTTAAAACCTGGAAAATACGTATTAAAAGAATTAAAAGCTCCTAAAAATTATGAAGTAATAGAAGAAGAACTCAAGTTTGAAGTAACAGCAAATGGAACGCTTGTACCTGATGGAGAGGGAAATGATTATTTATATTTAGAGAGTAATCGCTTAACATTGTTTAATGGATTTGAAGAAATCCCAATTCCAAATACAGGATTATATATTGGTATATTTACTGTCATTGTCGGAGGAGTATTTATTTATCTAGGATATAGATTAACTAAAAAGAAAAAGGATGATATTAGAAAATAACAAAAATATTTTCTAACATCTCCTTTTTTTACTAACAAAATTTTCTATCAACAACAAACCACTAATTACAACCAAAACAATAAATATGGCAATTGCAAAATAAGGATAAATAGTATAAATATAACCTAAAAATTCAGTTTGAAAAATCGTAACACTAATAAGTGGAACAGTAATTCCTACAACATAAATAATAAACTTATTAATATTTTCAGATTTTATTTTAAATGTACGTTTAAAATATTCACCAATAAAATTAAGAGAAATCATAAAACTACAAATATAAGTAGTAAATATACCAATTGAACTAATATTTTCTACTCTTTCAATAAAATTAAAAGCTTGAATTTTTTTGAGCAAAGAATAACTAGGATAAGAAAAAATTTTCGCCATATCAATTCCATAAACTCCAATAACCAAGAATAAAATAAGCCAAATAACAATACAACCAGCTAAATATCCAAAAATCATACCCTTTGCATATTTTTTACTACAAACAAGTTCTTTCCTAGAAATTGCTAGTATTAAAAAACAAGGAATAGCGGCAAAACTAACAAATAAGAAAGCACCCTGAATAAAATTACCAACCCCAACATCAAAAATAGGGAAAATATTATTAATTTCAACATTTGGAGCTAAAAATAAAGAAACTACAACAACTGTAAAAAGACAAATCATTGATAGAACAATCGTAGTTCTTCCAATTACTTCAATACCTCTAGAAGCACAATAAGATATTACAACAAAGAAAAATAAAGCTAAAATATAATATGAATTTCTAGTTAAAAATTGACTGATAATAAAATTTATAAACAACCAACTACTGACAAACAAAACACACAGAGCACCCACAACAAGTATAATATTTAAAACAATACCGACGATCCCAAACTTCTTCTTTAAAACATCAAAAATGCTTTCTTCTTCAGTAAATTTAGAAATGAAAATCAATAATGCAATAGGAACAAGACCTAAAATGATTCCCAAACCAGTTGCAACTAAAGAAGAATTTCCAGAAACAGTTAATAATCTAACATCACCAAATCCTGTAAATAAAGATATAACCACACAGAAAACAAAAACACAAATTTCTTTTGCACTAATTTTTGTCATTTAATCACCTAACCGTTCCCATATAAACTGTTCCATGTCGGAACAAATCAATATCTATTTGAATATCAAAATCACCAATTTCATAAATATTTTTATCTTTATACTCTTCATAAAATTTTGTATGTTTTTTATAAATCATATTTTTTAAGCCTAAGACATCAACATCATTTATCCTACAATAATCAATAAGCGAATTAATATACTCCTTAATAGTAGCCTCGCAACTATCAGACAGTTCATTTAAAACCTTGTCGTCCAATAAATTCAACCTTTCATATATTTCTGAAATATGACCAACACCACTAATTTGAATATTAACTTTAACTTTTTTATCATCTACATCTAAAGAAACGCCACCTTTAGGATTCAAAAATAAAATCGAAACATCTTCTCCAGAAAAAGTAGTAGTAATAGGAATATCAACAAAATTAGCATTAATCATATTATAAGCAATTGAAGTTTTTCTATCCATTTGTTCAAGTAAAGAAGAGCCTTTAAATACAGTAAAACCAGTAAGCATATCATTACTAAAATTATCTTTTCCTTTCGTAAACTCAATTGTTGGAACAACAGGATCAATTCCTTTTTGAAGATATAAAGATAAAAATTCCTCCATATTTACCACACATACAGTGCCTTCATGCTTTTGATTCTGCTTTAAATCATCAACAATAGACTTACCATTATAAGAATCAGGTTTTTTCCCTTCAGGATTTAAAATTTCTAAAGCTGTCCCGGTCTTATTAACAACTATTTCAGGATCATTAGTAGCTTCAGGACTTCGAATCAAATAATCAAAAATCTCCTTTATATGATCTCCAATAACACCATTTCCTAAGATAACAATTTCCAAATGAGCCATATGAACATTTTTGGGATATTTATTATACATATTACGAAGAGCATCAACCACAGTTATACCTTCTCCAACATACAAAATAGAAGTACTAGTAACATTTTCACTTTCTGATTTTGTTTTAGAAAAGTCAATTACCTGCGCGGAGACAATAAATTTCTCATCTTTATAATCAACCCCTAAAGTAGACACAATAGCGATTTCATTTAATTCTCTATAACTACATCCTGTAAAACAAAATAAACTAAAAATAAGCAATAAGAAAAACTTTTTCATAAACGATTCCTCCTATAATTAGAATCTGTTAATAAAGGAGAACGCATATTATCCTTTTTAAGACTCCTCTTAAAAACATTGACTAAAAAAAACTTTAAACTAAATGGTGCAATAGGATATAAATAAGGTTTTCCAAATGATTTTATATCAGCAAGTTTTGTAATGAATAAAACACCGCACAAAATAATACCAGGAATTCCAAAACAAGCTGCAAAAAGCATAAATATAACTCGCCACCAACGAACAACATTAATCATACTGATACGCGAAAAAATAAAACTACAAATAGCACTGATTGCTACAACAATAACCATAATAGGAGAGACTATCCCTGCGCTAACTGCAGCATCACCTAGTACAATAGCTCCCAAAATACTAATTGAACTTCCAGATAATTGAGGCATTCTAACATCACTTTCACGCAATATTTCAAAGACTAAAGTCATCATCAAAGCTTCTAAAAGCGCAGGAAATGGTACACCCGATCGCTGTTCTGCAAAGCTAATAAACAAATTAACCGGAATCGCTTCCTGATTATAAGTTGTAATAGCAATATAAAAAGCAGGAGTTAAAATAGCTAAAGCAAAAGCTATAAAACGAATAAACCTTGTGACAGAAACATGAATAGGAGATTGATAATTATCTTCACTTGCATGAAAAAGATCAATAAAGAAAGTAGGTATAATAATAGCAAAAGGACTATTATCGCATATAATAATAATTCTTCCCTCAAGTAAGTTTATACAAGCAGTATCAGGTCTTTCAGTTGATTCTACAACAGGAAAAGTGCTTTTCTTCTGTTGTAAAATTTGTTTTAAATAAGACACATCTAAAATACCATCAATATCAATAGCATCAAGTTTTTTATTAACATTATCTAAAAGCTCTTTTTCAATTACATTATCCAAATAAATAACAGCTACCTTAGTTTTAGAAGCTTTACCAATTTTCTTTTCACTTACAACTAAATGATTAGTCCTAATTCTCTTTCTAATCAATCCAATATTAGTCATAAAATGTTCATTAAAAGCATCTTTAGGACCACTGATACTTTGTTCAGTAAGAGGATTAGTAATAGCTCTAGCTAAAAATTCCTTAACCTCAATTGCCAAAGCAATATCCAACTCATCGAAAAATATTAAAGCAAAACCATCTCCTAAAAAATCATAAGCTTCTTCATAATTTGTAACTTCTTTCACAGAATTTGCAGGTAAAAAACTAGTAAAATAACTAATCACATTATTTTTCTTAATTTTAATTTCATCTTCAACAATAGAACCTAAACTTTTTAAAATAAAATCATTAATCGAATCACTACTACATAAACTTTGATTATAAACTAATAATAATTCATTTTTATTACAATGAATATTTTTAAAAGAAATATCTAAAGATTTATTATAATCATGTTCTATTTTTTTTTTGGTATCAGCAATACTTTTAAAAATCATAAAATCACCTAAATTCTAATAATATTATTAGGAAAAAACAATTTTTTTATACTACAAGCTTTAAAAAAGCAAAAATGATTGCAATAAAAATAATTTATGATAAAATAAAAATATAAAAAGGAGGGTAAAATGGCAAAGTTCTGTGTTAATTGTGGTAACGAATTAAAAGAAGATCAAGATTTTTGTACAAAATGTGGAAAAAAAATAAGTTCAAATGTTCAAACAAATGGAAATATTAATGAACAAACAAGTCCAAAGAATAATTCCTATGCTTTGACAGGATTTATTTTAGGATTAATATCTATGTTTTGTATTAACCTATTTGGTATAGTAGGACTTTTAGCAATAATATTCTCTAGCGTTGGTCTAAGTCAAATAAATAAAACCCATGAAGATGGTAAAGGAATGGCTATAGTAGGATTAGTGCTAGGAATCATTGGTTTAATAGTAGGAATAATATTAACATTATTTCAATAAAAAAGGAGTGAGAAAAAATGGCAAAATTTTGTGTTAATTGTGGAGCAGAATTAAAAGAAGATCAAGATGTTTGTTTAAATTGTGGAAAAGAAATCAAAAAAAACACCACTAGTAACAACAATACTAATGTAAACGTGAATGCTAAATCAAAAATGGCAGCAGGATTACTTGGAATATTTTTAGGAAGCTTAGGAATCCATAACTTCTATTTAGGATATACAGGAAAAGCCTTAGCACAACTATTAATGACAATATGCAGCTGTGGCATTTTAGCGGCAGTATCAAGTATCTGGGGATTAATTGAAGGTATATTGATATTAACAGGATCTATAAACGTCGATGCAAATGGGAACGCACTTAGAGACTAAAAAAGAAGAAAGAAACATAATATTATTGTTACTAATGGCAATAATATTACTTTTTTTGTGTTTAAATTATCTTAACTTTACATGCCTTTGGAAATTAGTATTTAAAATACCATGCCCAACCTGTGGTATGACAAGAGCCATGCATCAAATATTCGCAGGACATATTATTAATTCATTCTCTTATAATATTTTAGCTTTCCCAGTAATTGTAGTAATGGCTATATCCATAATCTTAATACCAATAGATTTAATTACCAAAAAGAATAATCTATTAAAATTATATAGTTTTTTCATAAGACACTATCTAATTTTAATTATAATCCCATTATTAATAAGTTGGATAATAAATATAATAAGAGGAATTTAAAAAATATAAAAAACACTTACAAAAATGTTAAGTGTTTTTATTTTCATATTAATAGTAACTAAACTAAGCCTTAATTCCTTGATAAGTATCCCTTTTTACCATTTCTTTATCAATATCATTTAATAAAATAGTTTTTTTAACAAGCCAATGAGGTTCTATCAAATCTTCTAAAGTTGGATCACCAGTAATCCGATGAATAACTATTTTAGGATTTAAAAGCTCCAGTTGTGAAATAACGACATCAATATATTCTTCCTTTGTTAAAAGATGAAAATTTTGTTTCATATAAAGTTTTTCTAAGGCAGTTCCTTTCAAGACAGACAACATATGAATTTTAATACCATCAATATTTAGGTTATTTAACAAACGAACAGTTTCTAACATCATTTCCTTATCTTCATAAGGAAGACCATTAATAATATGAACTACAACAGCAATCCCAAGATCTTTAAGTTTATTAACCATTTTTGTAAACTCTTCCAAAGAATGACCTCTATTGATAAGCTTAGAAGTTTTATCATGAATAGTTTGTAAACCAAGTTCAATTGTAAGATCAGTTTTCATATTAAGTAATTTTAAATATTCTAAACATTCCAAACTAATAGCATCACATCTAGTAGCAATATGAATTCCTATAATATTCTCAAATTTCAAAACTTCCTCATAACACTTTTTTAAATACTCTAAATCTCCATAAGTATTAGTACCAGCTTGAAAATAAGCAATAAATTTAGCATTAGGCCATTTTCTAAGCATTATCTTCTTTTGACTTTCATA
>CAZEAD010000013.1:5934-14059 GCA_964510115.1 uncultured Mycoplasma sp. | reverse complement strand
CACTAGAAAAAAGTGTATATTATCCATTAAATTCTAATACTTTACAATGTAAAACAACTATCATAATAGAAAATAAAAATTTCCATATACTGATTATACCATTATGTTTAGTCTCGCTTGCCATTACCTTATCATCTCCTAGTTTAGTATAATATAATTGAAAGAAATATGTCAAATAATTATAGTTACTAATAATTAAAAATTGATTAGAAAAACTATTATTAATTATGTATTTCAACAATATCCTTGCTAAAAACTATCAGACATGATAACATTTAAATTGAAATGTAGTCAATTTAAATTTTTATTAGTTTGAAGGATCTATGCAAACAAATACTAAAAACAATAAATCACAAAACAAAATCACCATTGGGTTATTATACCTAAACGAAACTAATCTAGGAGACTTAGTTATTTATGATAATACTAAATATTTAATTAACAAAATCTGCCAAGAAGAAAATATTCAAAATGAAATAATCAGCCTAGATATCGGAGAAAATACTCCTAAAAGCTATACACTTACAAATGAAGATATTAAAGAAAAAGAAAAAAATTTAAATATCTTAAAAAGATATGAAAATAAAACCCTAAAAACAAAGTATAGTCAAAAGAAAGAATCCCTTGCCAAATGGTACACTACTAATAATTATTATTATCTAAAAAATGTTATTCTCCCAAAAATTACAAATATCGATTTATTAATATTTGTCGGAGGAGGAATCATTAAATTCAAAAGACAAAACTTCCACTATATAATTAGAATGATTACTGATTATGCAGATAAATACAATATACCAGTGATTTTAAACTCAGTAGGTATTGAAGAATACGATAAAACAAACATTGATTGCCAAATGCTTAAAGAATGTATCAATAAAAAATGTATCAAAGCTATCACAACCAGAGATGATATTGAATTATTAAATAATTTCTATATAACTAATAAAAATATCAAAACAGCTCTAACATGTGATCCTGCTTTTTATAGTAAAGAATGTTATAAAGTAACAAAAAAAACAAGCAACACTATAGGAATTGGTTTAATACGTCCAAAAATATTTGAAGAATATATGTATCCTATAAAAGAAAATACATTACTATTTCTATACAAAGAACTTATTGATTTATTATTAGAAAAAAACTTTCAAGTTAAAATATTTACTAATGGTACCATGTCTGATTATAAATTTCAATTAAAACTTCAAGAATATTTACAAGACAATCCAAAATATCTTAATATTTTTCAAGACAGATTTACAACCAGTCAAGAACTCGTTACAGAAATATCGAATTATAAAACAACAATAGCTTCAAGATTACATGCCTCAATTATTAGCTATGCTTTAGATATACCTTCAATAGGACTGGTTTGGAACAAAAAGCAATTACTATTTGGACAAATAATTAATGCTAAAAATGCTTTTATCACCAAAGATAATTTTGATGCTGGATATATTTGTAACACATTAGAAGAATTATTAAAGAATCCTCCAACTATAACTAAAGAATATACAGATTCTGATTATATTTTCTTAAAAGATGAATTAATTAAAATTATATAAAACAATTAATTAAAATTAAAAGTCGAAAGACTTTTTTATTTGTAATTATTAGTGGTAAAAATTACCATTCAACATATAATTTGTTCGCTTGTTTTAGCAAAATATCAGTAATATATTAACTATTAGGAAACCTCGGTTGTTGAGTGTCTACCTCCATTCTTGAAAAAGAAAGGAGGCTTGATAAAAATGAAGAAGAGAACTTTTATTATAAAGTTTCTTAGATACATTGCTATCATTCTATTACTCCTATCATTATTGGTAGCAATCATAAAAAAATGACACTCATTCGCATGAATAAGTGTCGACACTAAATTTATTTAGGTAGACATTCAACTAGCAAAACTGAATGTTTCCTTTTTTATTTTATGCAAGTCTTCTTGCTAAATACATAATACCATAAAATTATTAATTTTGCAAATTCTGTTTAATCAAATTAACTATTTCAACAGTATTATCCTTTTTCGATAAATCTAAGTATTTATTTTTAAACATTTCCTGTTTATTAAAATCATATTTTTTATTATTGATTTCATTAAATAATTCTTTACCACTTCCAGTTACTAATCCTGGCATTTCATTTACATAATCAATAAATAAACCTCTTTTTATTTCATATTGATCAAGATCAAATGCATAAAAATAAACTGGTTTTTCTAAAACCATAGCCTCATATATAATAGATGAATAATCACTTATAACATAATCTGCTACTGAAAGCATTTCCATACTAGAAAAATTATTATCAGTTACTACCC
Source organism: uncultured Mycoplasma sp. (assembly GCA_964510115.1). GTDB lineage: Bacteria > Bacillota_I > Bacilli_A > RF39 > UBA660 > UMGS1572. The sequence goes on along the minus strand of CAZEAD010000013.1, from coordinate 11,739 downwards.
TACTATCATCAATATTAATCTTAGAATTAGGATGAAGTTTAATTATTAAATTATATTTTTTATAATCAATAGCATTAATTAATTCATTGATTTTTTCTTCCATTAACTTTTCATCTTTTCTAAAAGTTGGAATATATAAGATATTTTTCTTCTTAGATATTTCTGGATAAATATCAATAATTTCATTCTTCTTTTCTTTTAAATACTTTTTATTTCTTAATAAGTCAACTCTAGGAAGTAAATTAACTACTATTTTATCTTCACTAATATTAAATACTTGGCTCATAGCCTTTATAGAATCTTTACTACTAGTAAAAGCATAATCATAATTACTATGCATCTTCATAGCTATAGCAAGTTTTCTATTTCTACCTTCTTCAGTATCAAGATTGCTAAAACCTGCTTTTTTCAAAAGACCAATAGCATGCCACATTTGTATTACTTTCAAATCTTTTTTATGTCTTAACATAGATATAGGAATACAATAAGAATCTAAAACAACAACTTTAGATCTACTAATATGATACATTAGCTTAAATATATAGAAAAAATATATAATCTTCTCCTTCAAACTACTACCTATCTTTTTGCATAAAACAACAGTTTTAACATCAGGCAATAGCTCATTTAATTTCTTTTCTAATAATGCAATATCCACTGTTTTTGTATTAGATTGTCGACTTATTATAGTGACCTGTTCCCTTGTTTTAAACAATTTAACAAATAAATAAACAAAATTCAAAAACACTTTATATAAATAAATTAAAATTACCATTATTTAATACCATTTTTTTCAATTTCAAAATACTTCAAAGTTCTTTTTAATCCCTCATCCAAAGAAATACAAGGATTCCATCCTAAACTTTCAAGCTTACTATTATCCATATTTACCATTTTATAAGATGTATATCCTTTTAAAACTTCCATAGAAGCCTCTTTAAATTTAAGTGAAATATCACCATTTGACAAATCAACTAATTTTTGTGCTAAATCTCTAATCATTATTGGTTCTTTTACATTAGACAAATTATAAGCCTCATTATCATTTCCATTAACCATAACTCTTAGTATACCATCAACAGCATCAGTAACATAACAAAAAGCTCTAACAGCAGTACCATCGCTATTTAAAACTATATCCTTTTTATTAGCAGCAAAATAAATCATATCTGACATAATACGTCCATCATTTTCCAAAGGCATAGCGGGCCCATAAGTATGGGCAATACGTAAAATATCAAAATTAACATTATATTGTTTAGCATAACTAACCAACATAACTTCAGCCATTCTTTTACTTTCAGGATAACAATTTCTTTCATCCATGGTATCTAAAACACCCATGTCAGTTTCCTTGATCAAGTCCTTATCAATAATCTTTCCATAAATTTCTCTAGTCGAAGGGAAAATAACTTTAGTAGTATTATGTGTTTTTGCAAATTCTAAAACATTAATCATTCCAAGCAAATTAGCTTTAATAATCTCAACAGGGTTTTTTCTAATGGCTTCTGCACTAGCATTACCAGCAGCATGAAAAATATAATCAACGTTACCATCATATTCTAACTTATCACAAACATCCTGTATCAAAAATTCAAAATTCTTATCATCAACAAACTCTTTGTAATTCATAAAAGCCTTGTCACGATTTCTAATTAATGCCAATACGTGAATATTTGTCTTCTTAATTTTATTATACATTAATAAATATAAGGTCAAATTTCTAGCAATCAACCCATTAGCACCAGTAATTAAAATAGTTTTGCCATCAAGCATATCTCCTAAATTATTGTAGCTAATTAACTCTTCAATATCATTACTTAATCTCTTGTTCATAATCATTTATCCTCTTATTAGCACTTTCTGAAGTGATAACAACACGCTTACCATCCTCGACAAACTTAATAATAGCCTGTAATATATAATAATCAATAGGATCAGTAACCTTTAAATTTCCCTTATTCCCTTTAACCATATGAACTTCTTTACCAAGAACATGATAAAGAGTACAAGAATCAGATATATTTTTATACTCAGGATTAGTCTTTCTAATTTCATCATGAGCTGCTATAATATCTCCTAATCTAAAAGATTGTGGAGCTTGTCCAACAAACATATTTTTTCTAATAGGAACATCTGAAACTTTAGCACCATCTTCACTAAGTAAAATAGTTTCAGTAGCAACAGTTGTCGAAATAGCAGTTCCATATTTAATCACTGAATCAATGTTATTTTTAATAACATCTTTTGTAATATATGGTCTAACCCCATCATGAATTAAAACAATAGCATTATCATCATTATACTTTCTAGCTTCCTTTAAAATTCTATATATAGTATCTTGCCCACTATTACCACCTGGAATAACAGATTTTACTTTTGTTATGTTAAAATCCTTAAGCATTTTTTTCAAATAACCAATCCATGGTTCAATACAGCCAATATATATTTCATCAATATCTTCACTTTTTTCAAAATGTTCCAAAGTATAAATAATAATTGGCTTATTATTAATTTCTAAAAACTGCTTTGGAAGATCATGAACTCCCATTCTCATTCCAACTCCACCTGCAAAAATTATTGCAATTCTTTTCTCCATATTTACTACTCCTTACCCAAAATGGTTTTTAATATTTTTTCACTCGCTTTATTATCATAAGTATCAAAATTATCTTCTACAAATTGAAGTGTTTTTTCATATTCATAATCCTTAGTTTCTAAAGCTTTCATCAATTCATCAAAAGTATCGCATACTTTTCCGGGTGCTGATTCTTTAATGCTTTGATACACTCCCCTACTAAGTTCGTAAAAAGCTCTATCATATGTATAAAATAAAATAGGTCTTTTAAGTAAAGAAAATTCATAATAACTAGAAGAATAATCAGTAATCATAATATCAGAAACATAATATAATTCATTAATATTTTTACAATCACCAAAATCATAAATACGACTACTATATTTTTCTGGAATTGGAGGTTTTTCTATAATAAATGGATGCAACTTAATAGCAAAAATATATTCATCATTACAAAAATCATAAATTCTCTTAAAATCAATTTTTGAAAAATCATAATAAGCAGTACCTTGTCCTACCCCACGATAAGTTGGAGCAAACAAAATAATTTTTTTATTCTTTAATTCTGGGTATTCTTTATAAAAACTCTTCTTAAAATCTTCTTGTTTTTTCTCATCTAAATAATTGTCTAACCTTGCCATTCCTAAAGGCAAAATAGATTCTTTATCAATACTCCAAACTTCTTCAAAAACCTTAACTAATTTCTTAGAACCAACAATTCCATAATTATACTTTTTATGTACTGACATAGTTGGATATGGAGAACCTTTTTTCCCAAATCTACAATATCCTACTGCTTTAAAACCAGCTCCAGCATGCCAAAGTTGAACAAGAGTGGTTTTTTTACTAATATTTAAAAAATTAAATATTGGAGCATAATCATCAACAAAGATATAATCTTGTTTTGAAATTTTATAAATTAATTTTAACCAGCTAAATGAAGACTGATTATTACCAACAGCCCTTCTAAAAGAATAAGAAATATTATATTCTTTATCAAGCCCTAACTCTTTAGCTTTTTTATCCAACGCATCTAAGTTACCACTAATATAAGACTTAGTTTCAGACATAAACATAATGTTTTTACCATTTTTAGGATGAATAAGACAAAATAGCTTATAAAAACAATTAATACCCATGGTTTTAAATTTAAACATTAAACGTTTGATAACATGATGAGTACTTATTCCTTCCTCTAAATAATGACGTTTTTCCCACCTCATATTTTTTTTCATAAAATAACTTCTAAAAGTAAAAATCATAAGTCCACTATCTTCAATTGCACTTATATCAAAATCAACAGTATAAGCATACTGATTACCTTTACCATATCTAAATATTTTAGATAACTCATCATATCTATAAGCTACATCTTCATCAATTAAGGTTGGGCAAAACTCTTCATCCTCAAAAAAACCTAATCTCCAAACACCATTTGGTAAAAATGTTCTATTAGAAACACAAGTAACATTTAATTCGATTTCATATTTGCCATCTTCTCTCTTAAAAGGATCAACTTTTATAAATTTATCTAAATTTTTATTATAAAAACCAAAATCAAGATTCTCAATTTTCAAACCCTTCTTAATAGGTTCAACAACAATATGTAAAAATATTCTTTCCCAATATATATCTCTGATTATTACTTTTTCATAATCCATAACAGCACCTCACTATAGACAATTATAACATTATCATTTTTTAGATTGCAATAAAAACACTAGTCATTAACCTGAAAATCTTCAAGTTCCCCTTTATCATTAAGCATTTTATTAATAGTCGTAGTAGCATCATCCAAAGTTTTATTGCATTCTTTTGATAATTGCATAGCTACATTAAATTTCGAAATAGCATCATCCAAAGACACTTCCCCACTTTCTAAATCTTTAACAATTTTTTCAAGTTCCATTAACTTATCTTCAAATGATTTTTTTTCTTCCTTCATAAATTACTCCTCCACCTTTATAACTTTTGAATCTACAAATCCATCCACTAACTGAGTTCTAAGAACCATATCAGCTTTCAATTGCTTTGTAGAACTAACTACTTTATCACCTATTTTAGTAATACTATAACCCCTCTTAATTGTACTAATAGGATTTAACGCTTCAAGTTTTGACAACAAATTATTAAATAAATATTTTTTTTGATCAAGCGTTTTAGTTAAAACAACCTCTATTTTATTCCTATAGTTAACTAAAAGATTATTATTAGCACTAATTTTTTCTTTCATAATATAAATTGCTTTATCAATCAAAATATCCAATTTTTGTTGTTTTATCTCATAAATATTAAGCGGATTCTTTAAAACATAAGAACCCATTAAATTTTCTAATTCTTTCTTCTTATGTTCTATATTATTAAGAACATTCCTTGTAAGTCGAATCTCAAGTTGTTTTAAATATTGTTTTAATTCCAACGTACTAGGAACCGCCAGTTCTCCTGCTGCAGTAGGAGTAGGAGCTCTAAGATCGGCTACAAAATCCGCAATAGTAAAATCTATCTCATGTCCAACCGCACTAATTATAGGAATATTAGATTCATAAATAGCATTTGCAACAACTTCCTCATTAAAAGCCCACAAATCCTCAATTGAACCTCCACCACGTCCTAAAATTATTACATCCAAATCAAATTCATTAGCTTTTTTTATATTACGAACAATATCATCTTTAGCATATTCTCCCTGTACTAAACAAGGAAACAAAATTATTTCCACCAAAGGATATCTACGCTTAATAGTCGTCATAATATCCCTAATAGCAGCTCCTGTCGAAGCAGTAATAACACCTATTCTTTTAGGAAACTTAGGAATTGGTTTCTTATGCCCATCATCAAACAACCCAGCTTCCGAAAGCTTCTTTTTAAGTTTTTCGAATTCTAAATAAAGATTACCTACCCCATCTTCTTGCATTTCTTCAACATATATCTGGTAATTCCCATTAGCCTCATAAGCACTAATTCTTCCTCTTACTAAAACTTTAGCACCATCTACAACATTAAAATTAACCTTACTAGCATTATTCCTAAACATAACAGCCAAAATTCGTGAATTTTCGTCTTTCAAAGTAAAATAAAAATGTCCAGTAGTATGATTTTTAAAGTTCGATACTTCTCCACGTAAAAAAACCTGATTTAAATTACTATCATTATCAAATTTATATTTTATATAACGATTAATCTGAGTGACACTTAAATATTTATCATCATTCATCGTAAGCCTCATC
>CAZEAD010000013.1:0-5924 GCA_964510115.1 uncultured Mycoplasma sp. | reverse complement strand
CATTAATCATAGCCACAACTTTTTCATCACTATATTTCTTAGATAATTCAACAGCCTCATTAATTGCTACAATCTTTGGAGTATCAGTATATAAAAGTTCATAAATTCCTAATAAAATAATAGCTTGATCAACCTTACTTAAACGATCAACAGTCCAATTACTAAGATACTTATTAGCCTTAGAAACAAGTTCTGCTTTTTTATCTAAAATATTAACAACAGTATCACGAACAAAATAATCCTCATTATCCATAAGTTCCCCAATTATTTTTTCAATATCATAAGTAATATCTTTGCTTTCATATATTAAAACCTGATACAAAGACTTTACAATAACCTCTCTTAAATAACTACGATTTTTCAAAATAATCACCTACATCCTATATAAATTATATAAAATTATATATCTAAAGTAAAGAAAGAACCAAAATTCTTTATAATATAATATTTTTCATAAAAAAACCAAAAGATCTAAAACGAAAAACCTGTTTGACCAGGTGGGCATCTTTTAAATACCTATTAGGATCCTTAAATAATTTAAGTATTCAACACAAGATATTTATAATCTGATTCCCTTATCGTTACTTGTAAGGTTTTACTAATTTAATCTTCTGGTAATTTTATTATAGCATCATCCCTTAAAATAATCTACAAATATTTTCAAAGTTTACACTACAAAAAAAGAATTAAATTTTAAAATAAAATCTAATTCCTAAAACATACATTATATTTTTTAAATATTATCTTCTAGGAGGAGCAATCTCATCAATCCTAGCTAACAATTCCGAAGCAGTATCCCTATTAACTTCATCCATATGTTCAACACTTGCTATACTAGCCTCAGACGTCAATCTTCCAGTATAACTTCCAATATTAGCAAATGCTTGTTTACGTATAGAAAAAGGTAAATCTTCATCCCAAACTTTATCGTTTGTCTCATAAACAACATCATTCTTCTTTATTTGATTAAACAATTCATATGGTAAAGGTTTGAATCTCTCTATATTAAAATCAGGAGATGTACGACATATTAAATCCAATCTATGCAACTCTGCTACATAATCAGCAGTAAGGTTTTTCCCAGTAAATACAGAATAAGCAAGTAAAACATCCCAATAACTACATTCTAAAGGATTAGTAAGCATATGATTAGAATTAATTTTATCTAAAGTTTCTTTAGAATCATAATAAACTTTTTTAGTACTATAATTCCATCCACCATCATTATTTCTTTCATAAATTCCAATTGTTCCCCCAGACGCAACAGCATCATTTGTAAGTCCCATTGAACCTGGATTTTCAAAAGATAATCCACCAATATCCATTACAGAAGCATTATGTGTATGACCACATAAAACATGTTTTACTTTATTCTTTGCAATAGTATCCATATCAAAAGAAGTTAAAGAAGACATATCATGAGTTACAAAAATAGGCTCTTGATTTGGAATCTTAACAACTGCTTTACTAGGCAATTTCTTAATATAATCCATATCTTCCTCTGTTAAACTTTTATAAGTTTCCAATAATACCCCACCAGTTGTCCCATATTTCCAAGAAGTTTTTGTAGAATTATCATAATTAATCAAATCTTCCTCACAATTACCCTTAATAACCCATGTAGGATATCTAGATTGAACTTTCCTAATCAATCCTAAACATTCATGCATCTGTAAAAAATCAGAACCATAATCTCCAGTAAAAACAAATACTTTAACCCCATTTTCAATAGCATAATTAACTGCAGCTTCTAAAGCCTGATAATTTCCATGAACATCACCAATTGCACAAATTTTATTCATTTTTACTTCTAACATTAATATCACACTCCAAATCTAAAAAGAAATAAACACCAACATAATGTTCTACTATCATATTATTAATAAAATTATATCAAAATAAAATAACTTTTTCAATCACATTTAGAAAAGTTATTTATTATCTTTCAAAAATCAATTTATTATTTTTAAATACAATATTTATTTATCATACCATTCTAAAAAATTATGTTTTTCATCATCCCTATATCCTAAAATAGCATCTAAATAAACATTTTCACTACTTCGTAAAATATTTATATCAATATTTTTATTATATTTTTTTAACTCTTTTATTAAATCTTTAATTTCTTTTCTTTTTCCAAGCTGTTTTTTAGTAACAGTACAAGCACAATCTAAAAAACTAAGACCACAATATTTAGCCCATGAAACAATATCTTCTTCTTTAACATAATACAAAGGCCTTATAAGCTCCATATTTAAAAAGTTTTCGCTTTTCACCTTAGGCATCATTGCTTTAAATTCCCCAGCATATATCACATTAAGTAAAATAGTCTCAATAACATCATCAAAATGATGTCCCAAAGCAATTTTATTACAACCAAGTTCCTCTGCTTTAGCATACAAAGAACCTCTCCTTTTTCTAGCACATAAATAACATGGTGAATTTGTATCTTTTATTAAAGAAAATATATTACTATCATATATAATAGCAGGTATACCAAGTAATTTTAAATTTTCTTTTATTTTTTCTAAATTTTCCAAAGCATAACCAGGATTCATAACAATAAATTTAAGTTCAAAATCTAATTTAGAATGTTTCTGTAACTCCTGCATACATTTAGCAAGTAAAAAAGAATCTTTACCACCAGATATACAAACAGCTATCTTATCACCATTTTTTACTAATTCAAACTCTTTAACCCCTTTTAAAAATCTCCCAAATATTTTACTTTTATATTTTTTTATTATGCTTCTTTCAATATCCATTAATTCCATAATAACTCCTAAAAAGAAGCTTTTTATTCATGATGATGACAACAATCGCAATCTTCATCACTACTTAAAGCTTCATATAAATACTCTAAAACTTCATGATTTTTAATTTGTTTTTCCTCTTTAGATTCCATATTTCTAACTGTTACATATTCTCCATTTAATTCATCTTCACCAATAATCAAAGCAAAAGTAGCTCCAAGTCGCTCTGCCTGTTTTAAATTAGATTTAAGACTTCTCTTACAATAATCAATTTCCGAAGTTAAGCCAACCATTCTCAAAGCTGCATTAAAAGAAAAAGCAAATTCCAAAGCCGCATCATCTAAAGGAATAATATATGTATCAATTTTATTATCTTCAAACTCTTTATCCAAGCCTTCAAATTCTAAAGCCATCATAAGTCTTTCAAGACCAATTGCAAAACCAACTGCACTAGTTTTTGGTCCATCCAAATCCTCAACTAAAGAATCATATCTTCCTCCACCACACATTACATTTTGAGCTCCAAATCCATCTACAGAAGCCATAACTTCAAATACAGTGTGATTATAATAATCAAGACCCCTTATAACACTACTATCAACCTCATATTCAATCTCTAAAGCATTCAAATAATTAAGTACATCATTAAAACGTTTAGTAGATTCTTCATTTAAATAATCAATAGTTCGAGGAGCATTCTTAAATATTTCTGAATCCTTATCGACTTTACAATCCAAAATACGTAAAGGATTCTTTTTATATCTTTCCTTACAATCATCACACAAACTATCAAGATGTGGTTTAAAATACTCTAATAAAGCTTTTCGATAATTCTCTCTACTAGAACTATCTCCCAAAGAATTAATCTTAACCTTAATTCCATTAAGGCCAAGTCTCTCAAATAAAACTACAGGAATACTAATAAGTTCAGCATCAAGCATCGGACTATCACTTCCAAAAACTTCACAACCAAACTGCATAAATTCACGATATCTTCCAGATTGTGGTCTTTCATATCGATACATTGTTCCTAAATACCATAACTTTTTAGGAATTACAGCATCTGCATACATCTTATTTTCAACATAACTTCTAACTACTCCAGCTGTCCCTTCTGGTCTTAAAGTCATATCCCTATCACCACGATCTTTAAAATCATAAGTTTCTTTTCTTACAATATCAGAAGACTCTCCCACTCCACGATGAAACAAAGAAGACGCCTCAAAAATAGGAGTTTTAATATATTCATAATTATAATGAAACATTAAATCTTTAATAACATCCTCAACATAAGAATAAACCTTTGCATTCTTTCCAAACAAATCATAAGTTCCTTTAGGCTTTGCTAGCATATAATCACACCCTCACTTAACAATATTATACTTAAAAACAAGACATTAAGCAACATCTTGTTTATATCTAGAACCATAATTTTCATAATATACAGGTTTCATTTCCTTATCATTTTTTTTCTTTAATTTAAAAATCTTTTCATACTCTTTTGTAAAATCAATTCCTTCATCCATATCATCAAAAACAATGATTTCATTATAATAAGCAAGGAAATTCAAAAGTAAACCCTTACAATTACTTAAAGAAGGATTAGCATAGTTTTTCTTAGAGATTCTTTTTCCAATATTTTGAATAAAATTTAAAATACCCATCTTAACATCTTCTCCCAAACCAGAAGTAACAACACTAAATTTAACATTCTCTAAAAAAGAAGAAATACAAAGAATTTTATCATTACCATAAATATCATAAAAACTATCACTATTATAAACAACAGGTCCCCATTCCAGATAAACTTTAAATTCCAAAATCCCATCTAAAGAAAAAACCTCACCATAATAAAAGGCTTTATCATTTCTATTTATAATAAACTTTTTAATATTTTTATTAAACAAAAGTACCATCTCATTTCACGAATTTTCATAATACTATAACAAAAAATCAAAAAACTGTCAATTTCTAAAACGAGTTAAATTATTATTTTTATCACTTTGTAAAACCAAATCATATAAATCATCAGAAACACAAACATCTTTTAAAGAACTAGTTTGAGATAAAAAAGGAAACCCAACTTTTTTAAGATTTAAAGCCACAAATGTCTCTAAAGAAGGAGCATAATCTAAAAAATAATCACCAGTCTTCTTAAGCATAGGAACTATTACTTCTTTTATAGAATCACAATCCTCCAAACAACAATCAGAGAGCTCTTCTAGATCCAATGAAGTAAAAGACCTCATATATTTTAAGCCTTTTAAAAAGCAATAATTAGCTTTTTTAACACCAGACATATTAAAAGACACTATCTGATTATTAAAGTTAAGCTTAATAACCACCACAACACCATCTAAAGTAGTTAGATTAATGATTTTAAAATCAGGTAAAACATTAATACTAATTTTACTTATATCCTTAACAACATCAACAAAAGAATCATTTACTTTTATATCATAAAGACTCAATTTCTTTTTACTAAGATCCAAAATAAAATAATCAAAAACTATATACCTTTCCTTATCATATTTATAAACATTAAAATTATCAATTACAACATTATTAGTACAATAATATTTATTATTAATTTCATAATTATATTTATAATAAATACCATCATTTCCTCTTACATAACCTGGCATTTCAAATTTAGATTTATATTTTTGAACTAAGCCATACTCTTTTTCAAAAGCAACAGTCAAACCTTCTATAATATTATCTAAATTACAAGAAAAAGTTGCATCAGGATTAACTACAGTATGATTATATCTATTTTTTATTGATAAACAACAACTATTATCTTTACTAAATTGAATACTTAAAACAGAAGTCCCATATTCATCCTGCCTATCAGGATATAAAAAGTTTTCTCTTTTAATCTCATCAACATTCTTTTTTACTGCAAAAAATACATAACAGTCATCCAATCTATGAGTATAAAAAGTACACAATTGTTCTGCTGGGGCATAATATTTTTTAAATTTCTGAATCTCTGCTTCAGTTTTACATTCATAAAAATCATATCCCACTAAAGAAAATAAATCCTTAGGAGTTTTAAAAACATCCTTTTTTTGCTCTACATTATTTCTAGTTACATAACTCATAATAAAGTCTCTAACTTCATTAACTTTACTATCTGTATTTGCTGTTTCAATTTGGTTTTCA
>CAZEAD010000012.1:0-14097 GCA_964510115.1 uncultured Mycoplasma sp. | reverse complement strand
AATGTTTGTGAAAATGTTCAATGTGGTTCTTGTCAAGCTTGCAATAATCCATGCAATAATCAATGTGGAGTATTTTAAGACTAAGTTAAATCTTAGTCTTTTTTGTTGTATTTTATTTTGAATTTTTGTTATAATTTTTTTGGTGATAATATGAAAAGAGCATTAGTTTTTTCAGGAGGTGGCGCTAAAGGCGCATATCAAGTTGGTGTTTGGAAGGCTTTAAGAAAATTGAATATGAAATTTGATATAGTTACTGGAACATCTATTGGAGCAATTAATGCTGGTATGTTTGCTATGGATAAATATTATTTAGCAAAAAGAATGTGGATGAAAATTAAGAATAGTGATTTATTTGATATACCTAACGATTTATCAGGTAGTGAGATGTACTTTTATTTATTTAAATCGTTTTTTAAAAATGGAGGGCTTTCTTTTGATAAAGCTGATGCTTTTTTAAGAAAGGAAATTAGTGAAAAGAAAATAAGAAAATCAAAAGTTGATTTTGGGATCGTAACTTATTCTATAAAAAATAAACAACCAAAAATGCTTAGAGTTGACGATATTCCGAATGGTAAGTTAGTAGATTATATTATTGCATCTTCAACTTGTTTTCCAGCAGTAGCTACAAAGAAAATAGATAATGATGTTTTTATAGATGGTGGTTTTTATGATAATTTACCAGTTAATTTGGCTGTTGAAATGGGAGCTTCTGAAATAGTGGCTATTGATTTATCTGTTTTAGCTTTTGATAAACCGGTTAAAGATAAAAGTGTTAAGGTTGATGTTATTAAATGTCAAGACAATACTAAGTTTACAATTAATTTTAGTAGAGATTATTCTAAGAAAATGTTTTTACTGGGATATAATGATACAATGAAATATTTTAAGAAACTTGATGGAAATAATTATACTTTCTATGAAGGTGAAATATTTAAAAACTATGAACATTTAGAAAAGAATTTTATTAATGTTTTTACTTCTATTATTTTTTTGGAAAATAAAGGTGTTATTTCAAAGGAAATATTTAAGATTTCAAAATTTAAAACTTTGTTTGAAAATATAAGATTGAAAAGGAATATTTCTGATGATATATTGTTTTCTATGGAATATTTAGCTTTTCTTTTTGATATTGATAATACTAAGATTTATAAGGCTAATGATTTTAATAGAATATTATTAAGATGTGTTAAAAAACTTTCTAATTTTGAATTTAATAAAACATTGAAAGGAAAATTTTTGATTGGTTATATTTATAATAAATATTTAAATGCTTCTAACTTAGAATCTATTTCAAAGGAAATGTTTAATATAGCTCTTATTTTTCCTAAAGATTTTTTGGCTGCTATTTATTTAATAACTATTTCTAAAAAATATCCTTTGTTTTTAAAAACAGAAGAATACTATGATAAAGTAATTTCTTTTTTAAAAAACGATTGACTTGTCAACTTGTGTCTATTTTTGCCTATTTTATTGTTATGTTTACATTTTTATAATAAACTAATAATGGGGAGTGTGATATTAATGATTTATCCTTCAATTGATAAATTATTATTACTTGTCGATTCAAAGTATCGCCTAGTCCATATAGCGGCAAGAAGAAGTGAAGAAATCAAAGCTACTGGTCATTTTCAAAAACCAGAAAATGAGTATGTTTCAAAAAAGAACATAGGGAGAGCTTTGGAAGAGGTAGTGGAAGGTCTTATTAAAATTAATCATGTTTAAGACTTTCTTTTTATTTGCTATAATATATATGCAGGTGATGTTATGAAAATCGGTAAATATAGATATTTAAAAAATAGTAAATATGAAGTCTTAATTGGTGATAATGTCTTCTGTTTTTATGAAGATATAATAATTAAGTACGAAATTTTGTTAAAAAAGGAAATATCTAAAGAAGAGTTAGAAAAATATCTAAAAGAAAATGTTTATTATGAGATATATTATACTGCTATTAGTTATTTGAATAAAAAAATGCGGACTTTAAAAGAAGTTAGAGATTATTTGAAGGGACTGTTTAGTAGTAATTATATTGAAGATGTTTTGTCTAAACTTATAGATCAGAATTTAATAAATGATGAATATTATGCAAAAATATATGTAGATGAAGTAATTAGATTGAAAGATAATGGACCTTATAAAATAATAGATGATTTAGCTAAAGTTGGTATTTATGACGTTAATGATATGGTTTTGTCTTTGTTTGATTTTGATTTACAGGTAGAAAAAATTAGAAAACTAGTTTTAAAGAAAAAAAAGATTAGTAAGGATTCTAATGCCATTTTTAAAAAAAAGATGGAAAACTATTTTTTGCATATTGGCTATGATTTAAAAGCAATTAGAATTGTATTAGATGATATGGTTTTTGATGATAAAGTTAATTATGAAAAAGAGTATAAAAAAGTTTATGATAAGTTAAGTAAAAGGTATTCAGGTAAAGATTTAGAATTGCGTATTAAGCAAAAAATGTATCAGAAAGGGTATAGTTATGAGTAAAGTTAATTTTTCTGTTAGAGAAATTGATGTGGAACTTTTAAATGTTGTTAATAATTTATCTAAAGATAGTCTTATGATTTGGTGTAGAGAATGTATTTTACATAGTTTGAATGTTACTAAAATTAAAAGTGATAGATGTTATTTTTTTGTTAATCTTTTGAACTATTTTTTGGATAATGACTATGATTTTAATAAAGACATAGTTTTGTTTTCTAATTTCTTAGCTAGAAGGGAAAAGAATAGGGCTAGTAAAGAAATAATAAGGGCATGTGGATGTATGGGGGCTGTTTTACATAATTCTCTTTATGCTTTGTATTGTGCTAATTATTGTTTGGTGGCTATATTAAAAACTAATTTAAAAAATAAGGATGATTTATGTAATAATGAAAAGAGATGGCAGCTAGATAAATTAATTGAGATGCAAAATAAAAAAGTTAGTGCAAACTAACTTTTTTGTGCTTTAATAATTAAATTATAAGTATACGTATCATATTCTTTACGAAGAGTATCGTCTGAAAACTTTAGACCTGCTTCTTCTCTAATTTTTTCTAATGAACGATAATATGTAGCAGTGTCACCATCTAATTTTTTTTCTACTAGTGTTTCTTGAATATCTGTTTTGACATTTTTTAGAGCTGGTTTATCTTTTTCATCATTTTTTAAAATGATGTGATATCCATATGTTGTTTTTACTGGAGTTTTAGTATATTCTCCTTTTTTTAATTTGAAAGCTGCTTTTGTGAATTCTTCAACCATTTTATCTGTGTTGAACCATCCTAAATCTCCTTTTTTATCTTTAGTTGTATCATCTTCGGAATATTCTTTTACTAAATCATCAAATTTTTTTCCTTCATTTAATTTTTTAATAACTTCTTCTGCTTTGGCTTTAGCTTTTTTATCTGCTTCTTGTTTTTCTTCTGAAGTCATACCATCTAATGTTTCAACTTTTATTAATATGTGTTGAGCTTTAATATCTCCATAAATATTTTCTTTATAGTATTTTTCGATTTCTGAGTCTTTAAGATCTTTTTTTAGATAATCTTTGACAGCTTTTTCACGACGATATGATAATTTTAATAATTCTCTAAATTCTTTTTCATTTGAGCAACCATAATATGATGAAATTACCACATCAAAGGTAGTACCTTGTTCACCGGCCATGTTTTTGATATTTTTTACTTGTTTATCAATATATTCTTTTTCCTCATCATCTGCTTCATATTTAGCATCTAATATTTTTGTATCGATTAAATCTATTAGAATTCCTATTCCATATTTGCTTTTTAATTCTTCATATAATTCGTTAGCAGATATTCCATTTTTATCATTTAGTGTTAAAATTGCATCTTCTCCATTTGAAAGAGTAGCAACTTTACCACATCCTACCATAGATATGATTAAGCTTGATATTATTATACCTTTGTATATTTTTTTCATTTGTATCCTCCTTTAAAATGTTTACATTTTAATAATAGCAAATAAAAATAAAATTTACAATAACTAGTCATATATATTCACACATTTATTAAAAATGCCATAAAATAATCTAGAATAAGAAAAAAGGAGGAAATAGATATGAACTGTGTTTCATCAAGTGCAATCGTTTTAGTTTTATTCATTTTATTAATTATTATACTTGGAGCTTGGATTTAAGGAGGTGTATAGTATGAATAATAAATGTTGTGATAATAATAATCCTTGCAACGATACACCATCAAGAGGAGGATCTGGCTTACTAATTATAGTTGTTTTATATATTTTGTTAGCAATTATTTTTAGCTCTTTTGGTGGTTCTAATTATTGTTGTTATTAGTAAAGAAATAAAAGGTTTTTGCCTTTTATTTTTTGCTTTTTTGTAATTGTTTCAATTGAAATTAGTATTAGTATAATAAAATATATGTGTTATTTTATATATAATGATTAAAAGATTAAAGATTTTAGAGATAGTTTTTTTACTTTTGTTTTATAAAAACGAAATTATTAATTGAAAAGCAAAACTAAGTATGTTATGATGTTTATATAAGTAAAAATAGCATACTTTTTGTGTGCAAGGAGGAATAGACTATGCAAACAAATATTCGCCAGGGGGGGGGGCCATTAAATAAATTAAAAACCTTTCTCTTTAAAAATGCTGTTGGTACAAACGTTATATTATTAATAGTTTTAGCAATATTTACAATAGCTATAACTGGATTAACATCTTATGCTATATTTTCAGATAGTGCAGAAGGGAAAAGTACTATAAATTTAACAGTTGGTAAAAGAACATTAAATAATAGTATTTTAGAAAGAAATGAAAAAAATGTAGTAACTAGTGGTGATGGTCTTTATAAGACATCTGATACATATTTGGATGCTCCTACATACTATTATAGAGGTAATGTAACAAATAATTGGGTTTTGTTTGCCGATAGGTTATGGAGAATAGTACGAATTAATGAAAATAGAACAGTTCGTATAGTAACTCAAAATGGGATAGCAGAAAATGGTAGTTATCCATATCTTACTCCTGATAAAACTTCAGCACAAACACTTTGTATTAATGAGAGAAAAAATACATGTAGTCAACAACTTAATAAAACATGTACTGATGCAGAACTTGCAAATTATCATTATGCTTGTCTTCTTCGTTCTTTTTATTGGAGTGTTAATACGTATATAAGTGATAATAATGTAAATGCGATTTTAAATACTTGGTTTGATAATAATATTGGAAATGTAGAAAAATATGTTAATAAAGTAGCAGATAAATGGGGGACAAATAGATTTTGTGGGCAGGCAAAAGCTAGAGCAGCAAGTGGTAATCTAGATTCTGATTATGGTAAGGGTATTAAAATTGAGACATTAATAACTGACTATACACCATCGCTTCAATGTGAAGCGACAATTCCATCTAATGTGTATACTGGAGTGTTTCCTTCAAATGTTGGGCTTTTATCAGTTGATGAGGTTTTGCTGGCGGGGTATAATAATCAACCTAGTCAGGCTAATAAGGATGTATATTTAGCCAATGGAGAGACTTATACTAATTCTAATGGTAATATTGCTACTACGTGTTTTTGGACTATAACTCCATCTGGAGGACAAAATAAGTGGAATCAATATGGAGTTTTTGTGTTTTGCTCAAATGGTGTATTGTCTTATAACTGGACGTTTTCTAAACAATCACTTAGACCGGTTATCAATTTAAAAGCGGATTTGCCAGTGACAGGAAAAGGAACAGAAGATGATCCATATGTAATTGTTGATGAACCTTAGGAATATAAAATAAAATTATAAAACAATATTATTTTATGTCGATATATAGAAAACTAAATTATATTCATTTTTTAAACTATTATTTTAATGGTTTTAATATATATGATTATTCTTTTTGTTTTCTTTTTTTTTATAATTTTGTATAATTTATTTATGGTGGTAGTATGAAAAGAATTGTTAAATTATTATTAGTTATTTTAATTGTTTTTTTAGTTTTACAGGTCATTATTTTCTTATTTAAGGGCGATCATACAATAAATTATGAAATTGTTGATAAGGATAATATTTATAAGATTAACGAAATTTATAAAAATGGTGTTTATCATATTGGGGTTTCTTATAAAGATGTTAATTTTAGTTTTTTAGTTTTGAATAATCATTTTAAGAAAAAACATATTATTAGTAGTGTTAAATCTTATGTTTTAGATGATTTGGTTTGTCTTTATTTACCTGATACTGATAATAATATGGTATGTAATAAGAATGGTAATATGATTTCTTATGAATTAATTAAAGATTCAGTTTCTTCTTTTATTGAGTTGCTTCAGAAAGAAGGATATGATAATGATGTTTGGAACGAATCTGATTCTAGTGTTAGAAGGCTTGGAAATATGAGTGTTTATTTAGATAATTTACTTGATGATCATTATTTGTATGTTTATCAATATCGTGGTTTTAATACGATTTCTGTTGATGATTTTTCTAAAATAGAGTTATTTAAAAATGATGTTTATATTAATGATTTAGGGGTTGTTGTGGATAAATATTATGTTGTTCCAGATTATGAACAGAAATATGATTTTGATAAGTTTTATGTTATTAATATGACTAATAATAAAGTTAAAGAGATAAAGTTTGATTTTAATATTTCTAAAAATTCTTATATAAATGGTATTTATAATAATGAGTTATATTTGTTTGATAGAGATAGTGTTAAACAATATGTTATAAATCCTAAAAAAAGAAGTATTAGAGAG
Source organism: uncultured Mycoplasma sp. (assembly GCA_964510115.1). Taxonomy (GTDB): domain Bacteria; phylum Bacillota_I; class Bacilli_A; order RF39; family UBA660; genus UMGS1572. The sequence continues at coordinate 7,369 of CAZEAD010000012.1, read as the reverse complement.
ATTGCTAATAAAAACAATAAGGCTTTAATTTATGAAATGGGAAAAGAAGTTTATTATGATGTATATGATTTAAAGAAAAAAGATATTTATTTTAAAGATAATGCTTATTTGTTAAATGAGATTGTTAAAAATACTGATTTTAAATATTTAAAAGAGTTTAATGATTGTTATTTTTATGTTGTGTCTGATAGTATGTATGTTTATGATAGTTTGCTTGATAGTAAAAAATTATTGTTTAAGTCTAGTGATATAAATAATATTTCTGTTGTTTCTGGTAGTGTTTATTTTCTTAGTGGAAGTAATCTATATAGATATTACTTTGGTAATGTTCAAAAAATTGTTAATTATGAAGAGTTTAGTTTTAATAAGACTAATCGAGTTGCTATTTATGTTAGGTAATAGCATCTTTTTTTTGTTTTTTCATATATTATATTGGTGATGTTATGGATTATTACTATGTAACAAAGGATGATACTTTGTTTTCAATTGCAGATATGTATCAGATTGCTGTTAATGAGTTACTCGATGCTAACAATTTGAATGAGAATAGTGTTATTCAAGTCGGACAAAGGCTTATTATTCCTACCTATCGAAGAGATATTTATGATAGATATGTTGTTAAAGCTGGGGATACTATTTATAGTCTTGCTAAGAAATATAATATGGAGCCAGGTTTACTTATGCAAATTAATGGAATGGAAAGTGGGACAGAGCTTAGAGCGGGTATGACTTTACTTGTTCCTAAAGAAGGATTTTCATTTGTTATAACTAAAAATGGTGATACTTTAAGGGGTGTTGCTAAGGATCTTAACACGACAGTTGAACAGTTATTATATAGTAATGTTGCTATTTATTTGTTACCTGATCAATTGATAGTTTATCAAGACTTGCAAAAAAGTTAATATCATGATATAATGTATGCATCTTAAAAGAGATGGCACATTATTCTAGTCAATAAGTTATTATGAAGGTGGGGCTAAAAATCCACTAAAGAGCACATCGATGAAGTCCTTGGTGTTTGCTTCTTACGCCCAGTTTGGGGTGGATGCTGAGGGTTAAGAAATTTGGGACGTTTATAATGGCATATAGATTAAACCCATTTTTCGTGGAGACTTATAATCTTGATAAGCCTATACAGTTTTTACTTGATGGACTTGTTAGGATATAGGAATAGAACCTATTTGTGGCGATGAGTTATGAATAGCGTAGCTTGACTTGAGTGATTGTAGGGGATGGTTTGAAGGTTTAAATATCCTTGTGGCCAAAGGTATTTAAAGGTATTACCTGAAACTACTAATTGCAAAAGAGTATTAATAATAATCCTTATTGGTGGGGAAAACTCCTAGAGTGACTGATCATAAGATTGCAGTGTGTACTAAGTGGTAATCAAGTCGTAAATGCAGTGATGCTTTACTGTTTCTTTTAAAAGGGAACTGCTTTACTGGTAACGGAAAGTAAGAAATAGGGAAATCCTACTTGACCTAAAGACATAAAGTTAATTATGATTATAGCCATGTCTTTTTTTATTGTAAGGAGATTTATGAAGAAAAAGATTGATAATAATTTAAAAAATAAAGATAAAAAACGAGCAAATGTAAAATGGATAATGATTGTTAGTTTTTGTGCGTTTGTAATTTCTTTGTTACTTTCTTTAGTATCAGAGTTAGTAATTCCTAATTCTTGGATTGGAATTAATATTATTTTGGTTTTAGTTTTTATATTTTTAGGAATTATTTTTGATATTATTGGAGTAGCTGTTACGACTGCTAAAGAAGAAGCGTTTCATTCAATGGCTACTAAGAAAGTTAATGGAGCAAGGTGGGCTATTAAGTTTATTAAGAATAAAGAAAAGGTATCTTCTTTTTGTAATGATGTAATTGGGGATATTTGTGGAGTTGTTTCTGGTAGTTGTGGTCTTAGTATTGCTATTAAATTTTCTTCAATGTTTTCTGTTGATTTGTTTATTGTTACAATTTTAGTTACTAGTATTATTTCTGCAATGACTATTGGGGGAAAAGCAATTGGTAAGAGTTTTGCAGTTAATTATAGTAATGATATTTTATATAAAACTGCTAGGTTTGTAAGTGTATTTAAAAAAATATAATATTATATAAGTTTAGTTTGTTTTGAGTTTAAAAAACAATATTAAAACAAAGAGAAAAGTTTTAGATTTTAATTATGATTTTTATGCTTTCTTTTTTTGTTTTTTTTTGATATAATTTTAGCGTTAGTTATTTGAGGTGAGTTTTATGAAAACTGTTTGTATTGTTGGACGTCCTAATGTTGGAAAAAGTACAATTTTTAATAAACTTGTTGGTAAAAAAATTTCTATTATTGAAGATACTCCTGGTGTTACTCGTGATCGTATTTATGGAGTTGTAAATTATAAGGATTTTTCTTTTTCTTTGATTGATACTGGAGGAATAGATGTTAGTAGTGAACTTTTTAATGATGAAATTAAAGTTCAAGTTGAAATTGGTATTTTAGAAGCTGATAAAATTATTTTTGTTGTGGATTCTAAAGAGGGTTTGACTAGAAATGATTTTGAAGTTAGGGATATGCTTAGAAAGTCTGGAAAAGAAGTGATTGTTGCTATTAATAAAATGGATCATGGTAGTAGTAATGATCACATTTATGATTTTTATGAGTTGGGTTTTGATACTTATATTCCTGTAAGTGGAGAGAATAATGTTGGAATGCTTGATTTACTTGATGCTATTGTTGAAGGTTTTGATCATTCTGAGGTAGAAGATAATGAGAATACAAAAATATGTGTTATAGGACGTCCTAATGTTGGGAAGTCTAGTTTAGTTAATGCTATTCTTAATGAAGATAGAGTTATTGTTAGTGATGTTGCGGGTACAACTCGTGATGCAGTTGATGTTGATTTTAATTATGATAAAGAGACATTTACTTTGATTGATACTGCAGGTATGCGAAAAAAAGGGAAAATTTTTGATAGTATTGAGAAATATAGTTTACTTCGTAGTATGCGTGCTATTGATAGAAGTGATATTTGTTTGATTGTTATTAATCGTGAAGAGGGAATTATTGAACATGATAAACATATCGCGGGATATGCTAAAGATGCTGGCAAGGGTGTTATTATTGTTGTTAATAAGTTTGATACTGTTAGTGATAAAAATAATGATATTAAAGAGTTTACAAAAATTGTGCGTAATGAATTTCAATTTTTACCTTATGCTCCAATTGTGTTTTTGTCTGCACTTACTAAGAAGCGTGTGCATACTTTAATGCCTGAGGTAAAAAGAGTTAGAGAAAGCATTACTCGTGAAATTAAGACTAGTGTTTTAAATCAGGTTATTATGGATGCTTATCAATTAAATCCTGCTCCTTCTTATAAAGGTAAAAGACTTAAAATATATTATGTTTATCAAAATGGGGTTAAACCTCCAAAGTTTGTTTTTAATGTTAATGATAAGAATTTAGTTCATTTTTCTTATTATAGATATTTAGAAAATAGAATTAGGGAAAATTTTGATTTTACTGGTACTCCAATTGAACTTGTTTTTAAAAATAAGAATGATTTAGAATAACAATATTAAACCTTTTACATATATTATGTTAGGGGGTTTTTATGAAATTAACAGATAATTTTTTTAAAAAAGTCGAGAAGAAGACAAATGTTAATAAAGAAACAATACTATCTCTTGCTGAGAAATTACAGGGTGATAATATGAAAAATGAAGCTGCTTTAAGAGACGTTGTTCAAACAATTAGTCAATTGGCAGGTAAGAATGTTCCTAAGGATAAAGAGGATAAGATTATTAATACTATTTTGAATGATCAGGTTCCTAATGATATTACAAAGATGGTTGATTAAATTAATAAGTATTTATTTTAGCAAAACATACAAATGTTTTGTTTTTTTTATGATTTATTGTTAAAAATATAGTATAATGTAATTGGTGATAATATGTATTCTTATTTGTATGGAAAAGTTAGTGAGCAATATTTTAATTCTATTAGTGTTGAGGTAGGTAATGTTGGTTATTTGGTTTATGTCAGTAATCCATATTTTTATCAATTAGATTCTATTTATAAGATTTATTTATATCAATATATAAGAGAAGATGAGAATACTTTATATGGCTTTAGTTCTTTGTTTGAAAAGGAAATGTTTTTAAAGCTTATTTCTGTTAAAGGGATTGGTCCTAAAATGGCGCTTCCTATGCTTGCTACTGGTGATCTAAATGATCTTGTTGGAGCAATTGAGAAAGGTGATATTGTTTATCTTAAAAAATTCCCAAAGATTGGAGAAAAGGTTGCTAAACAAATTGTTCTTGATTTGCGTGGAAAACTTAGTGTTAATGGTGAGGAAAAAGTTAAAAATAATGTTAATAATGAATTGAAGGAAGTTTTAGTTGGACTTGGATATAAAGAAAAGGAATTTAAGAATATTATTGCTAATATAGATAGTACTATTCCTTTAGAATCTCAAGTTAAAGAGGCTTTGAAATTGTTACTTAAGTAGGTGATGTAATGAATGAGGTTTTTGATAGTGAAAATAAAGAGGTAGATTTTGAAGAAAATATTCGTCCTAAGCTTATTGATGAATATATTGGTCAGAATGAAGTTAAGGAAAATTTGAGAGTTTTTATTGGGGCTTCTAAAATTAGAAATGAAAGCTTAGATCATATTTTGTTATATGGTCCTCCGGGACTTGGAAAAACTACTTTGGCTTATATTATTGCTAATGAGCTTGGTGTTCATTTGAAGGCTGTTTCTGGTCCTTCTATTGAAAAGCCAGGAGATTTAGCAGCGGTTTTAACTTCGCTTGAAGCTGGGGATGTTTTATTTATTGATGAAATTCATAGAATGCCTTCTTTTATTGAAGAAATACTTTATCCTGCTATGGAAGATTTTACTTTAGATATTATGGTTGGTGGTGAGGGACAATCGCGTAGTATTAAAATAGATTTGGAACCATTTACTTTAGTAGGTGCTACTACTAGAGCAGGTGATCTTACTGCTCCTCTTAGGGATCGTTTTGGAATAACTTGCAAATTACAATATTATAGTGTTGATGAGTTAGTGGATATTATAAAAAGAACTTCTAGGGTTTTAAATAGTCCTATTGCAATAGATGCGGCGATTGAACTTGCTATGAAAAGTCGTGGTACTCCAAGAATTGCTAATAGAATCTTTCGAAGGGTTAGTGATTTTGCTTTAGTAGATGGTAAAGAAGAAATAGATTTGGAAGTTGCTCAAAAGGCTTTGGAAAGATTGAAAATCTCAAAAGGTGGTCTGAATGAAACAGATAAGGATTATTTGTTAACAATTATTGATAAATTTAATGGGGGACCAGTTGGAATTGAAACATTATCTACTGCAATTGGAGAAGATATATCAACAATTGAAGATATGTATGAACCTTATTTGATACAGATTGGTTTTGTTAAAAGAACTTCTAGGGGAAGAATTGCTACTAATTTAGCATATCAGTATTTTAATCGCAGGAAGAGTTATAAAAATAAAAAAAGGAAATAGTTTTGTTATGAAAAAGAAAAAGGTAAATAGGGAAATAGTAGAAAACTTAAAAGATTTAGAAATTTATGATTCTTTGGAACATGAAGATTTAGAAAATACAAATGATTATAAAAATTTTGTTGATGCTTGTGATAAAGTTTCTTTGAAAAGAAAATCTGGTATAAAAAAATTATTAATTGGAATTTTTATAATTATTGTTTTTGTTGTTATTTTGGTTTTAATTATGTTTTATTTTAATCAAAGATTTTATGTTCAAAAAATAAATGTTATAAGTTATGATTATGATAGTGATATGGCTGTTTTAGAAGTTATATATGATAGAACTTTGGAGGGACACTCTTGTGCTATTGGACATGATAATAAAGATTTAAAGTGGTTTAAATGTGAAAATAAAAGTTGTCAAGTTAGTGTTTTGAGTTCTGATATAGAATATATTTACCTTAAGAATAGTATGAATGATATTATTGTTAAACCTTATGTAGTTTCTTCTTTAGTATTGGATGCTAATTTTTCTAATGATGATATAATATATTTAGCAAGAGAAGAAGAATATACTTTGAATTCTGTTAATAAGTATGTTGGAGAAGCTCCTCGTGTTGATTATAGGGTTGAAGATACTAATGTCGCTGTTGTTAATAATAATGTTTTAAAAGCTGTTAGTGGTGGTAAAACAAAAGTTGGTTTATATTTAAATGATAAATCTTATGGTGAAAAAGAGCTTGTTGTTACATCATTAATTGTTAAAATGCCTAAAAAGTTTAATTCAAAAAAACCATATTTACCTTGTGGAATTTATTCTTCTGAAGAGGCAAAATTAATGGATGAAATTTTGTTTAGTAGAATAGCTGCTGCTGGATATGAAACAAGAGCAGGGGTAGTGGCTGCGGCTAGATTCTTGTTACTTTCTTTTCCATATCGAATTGATTATTTTTTTGAAAATGGTAGGGTTAGTGGTACTGGTGTTAATTATGCTGATGGTGAAGGAAGATATTATCATCGTGGTTTATATTTGCATAAAGATAAATTTAAGGATATTAAATATACTTTTGCTGGCCCTGTTATTTGGGGTTGTCCTTTGACTAATTATGAGGATTTTGGAAAGTATGTATATGGTAAAAAGATGCCTAATGGTCTTGATTGCAGTGGTTTTGTTTCATGGGTATTGCTTAATGGTGGATTTGATGTTGGAGATCGTGGGGCAGGAGAAACTTATGAAGATTTTCAAATGACTGATTTAGGAAAAAGAGTTAAGTTAACTAAAACTTTTGTTGATACTGGTGTTATTAAACCTGGTGACCTTCTTAATTGGTGGGGACATATTGCAATTATTATTGGTGTTGATGATAATAATTATTATGTTGCTGAATCTTTAGATACTTATGAAGGAGTAGTACTTAAAACTTATTCAAAGAAAACGTTAGCAGATGATTGGACTTATGTTATGCTAATGGATAGTGTTTATAAGAAAGATGGAAATTTAACTAATATGTGGTATTAATTTTCTTTCTTTTTTGTTAGTTTTATTGTATAATATGTTGATGTTTAAGGTGATGTTTATGAAAACTGATGATTTTGATTATGATTTACCTATGGAACTTATTGCTCAGGTTCCACTTGTTAATCGTGATGATTCAAGATTAATGTTGGTTGATCGTAATAATGGAAAAATCAAACATGAGCATTTTTCTAATATTGTTAATTATTTGAGGAAAGATGATGTTTTGGTTTTAAACAATACTAAAGTGATTCCGGCAAGGCTTATTGGTTCTAAAGAGGATACTGGAGCGATTATTGAAGTTTTGTTATTGAAGGATTTTGGTAGTGATGTCTGGGAGTGTTTGGTTAAGCCTGCTAGAAG
>CAZEAD010000011.1:0-14536 GCA_964510115.1 uncultured Mycoplasma sp. | reverse complement strand
CATTTAATACTATTAAAAATAATAATTTGTTAATAATAATTGTTGAAATATGAGACAATTATTACAATATAGTAAATATGAAAGAAATTTTATTATGAATATGAATGATAGGATAAAGGAAAAAGCAATACCTGTTCAGAAAGTCATTACTTTAAATACCATATGTTGTAAATATAGTTCCTTTAAAAGAACTAGAATCAACAATTGCAAAACAAATTCACAAATACGCTTTATTATTAGTTTTAAATGAAATAAATACTAAAAAAGCAGAAACAAAATTAACAAGATAATTTAAATATTTAAAATATATTGTATAATATTTATAGAAATTAATTGTTTCTCAAACTTTTCGAGTTGAGTACTTACCTATAAATGATTACCACCTAAACTACTAATTAGGTGGATTTTTTATTAAAAAAATAGGACATACTTAAAAATAATGGAAATAATCATATGAAAGGACAAATATATGATTAAAAAAAGATTAATAATAGCTATTTCCATTATCACAATAATAATTTCATTATTTAATATATTTATATGGTATAAAAACTCAACAAAAAATACTAATTTACAAAACCAATTATTAAAAGAAATCAAATATCAAAAAAATGATAAAACAAATATAAATTTCTCAAATCTTTTTAATAAAAACAACGAAACAGTAGGATGGTTAAAACTTAAAAATACAACCATAAATTATCCGGTTGTCCAACATAACAATAACAATTTTTATCTTAACCATTCTTTTGACAAAACATATAATGATGCCGGTTGGATTTTTATGGATTATCGAAATAATCCTACAGAGTTTTCTAAAAATACAATTATATATGGTCATAGTAGATTAGATAAAACAATGTTTTATACTTTAAAAAATGTACTTAAAAAAAGCTGGTATGCTAACAAAGAAAATCACATAATAGATTACCAAACTTCCAATAAAAAAACTAAATGGCAAGTATTTTCAACATATACAATCCCAGTAGAAAATTATTATCTAACGACAAATTTTAAAAACGAACAAGACTTTATCAAATGGTTAAATACTATCACCAAAAGAAGTATTTACAATTATAATATTAAATTAAATTCTAAAGACAAAATATTAACACTATCATCATGTTATAATTCAAATAAAAACAGAGTTGTACTCCACGCTAAATTAATTGAAGAAATTATCAACTAAACCAGGAATATTAGAAAGATATAATGTTTCTTCAATATTTTTCCATTCATCTTCAGATATTAATACAGCATTTTTACCTTTATTATTTACAATTGTAATAGGATTAAAACCTATGTTTACGTCTGAAACAAGTTGAAATAAGGTTTGTCTAGCATTAGTAATATTAATTGTATCCATAAATTTTCACCTCACTTGCATTGTAACGTACTTTTTATGTACGTCAATACAATTTGTAATATTATATGCAAAATTTAAATAATTATTAATATATTCGGCCACTTTTCGACCACATTATCTAAAAGCATTGAAAAACCGAACTACAAGAGTTCGGTTATTATTAAACTGGTGCCACAACGGTGAATTGAACACCGATTAAAGCCTTACCATGGCCTCGTAATACCATTATACTATTGTGGCAAAAAGTGTCTAATAACACTTTACAATTTAATTGGATTAAAGTCAATCTCCAATTTTACAGATTTATGTTTAAAATAATGCTCTTGTACTTGAGCTATCCATTCATAAATTGTATTCACATCTTTATACTTCAAAATAATTTGAAAACGATATTTATTATTAATTCTAAAAGGATTGGCAATACTAGGTCCCAAAATAAGAGCACCCTTAATATGTTCTTTTAAATACTGCCCAATCATACCACTAGCTTTACTAGCATCATCATAATTACTAGAAACAATTTTGATAGAACACAAATAATAATAAGGTGGATAACAAAGTTTCTTTCGCATCTTCATTTCTTCCTGATAAAAACCAAAATAATCATTATTTAAAGTATATTTCAAAGCATAATGAGTAGGATTAAAAGTCTGAATAAGCACTTCACCCTTTTTACTACCTCTACCACTTCTTCCAGAAACCTGGCTAAGAAGTTGAAAAGTAACCTCACTAGCACGAAAATCAGGAAAATTCAAACTAATATCTGCATTTATTACTCCAACTAAAGTAACATTAGGAAAATCAAGTCCCTTCGCAATCATTTGTGTTCCAACTAATAATTGATATTTTTCATTTTGAAAATCTTGCAAAATCTTTTCATGAGCATTCTTCTTTGTTGTAGTATCAACATCCATCCTAACAACTCTAATATCTGGAATCAATTGCTCAAGTTCTTCCTTAACCTTTTCGGTTCCAAGTCCAAAAGTTACAAACTTTCCCCCACAAGAACAAATGTCTTGTTTTTTAGTAGCATATCCACAATAATGGCAACGTAACATATTAGAAGATTTATGATATGTCAAACTAATATCACAATTAGGGCATTTCATTACTTCACCACAAGAAGAACAAGTAACAAAATTAGCATAACCCCTTCTATTTAAAAATAAAATAACCTGCTCATTTTTACTAAGTCGATCTTTAATTGCCTCAACTAAAATATTTGATAAATAACCATTGGCCTTTTTAAACTCTTTATTCATATCAATAAGCTTAATATTAGGCATTGATTGATTAAACCTTTCATTAAGGCTAAGCAACTCATAAACACCTTTACTAGCCCTAGCATAATCATCAATCATTGGCGTAGCAGAACCTAAAACCAATGGACAATTATGATAATTAGCACGCCACTTTGCAACATCAATAGCATGATATCTTGGATTATTCTCCTGCTTATAAGTACTAGAATGTTCCTCGTCAACAATAATAATTCCCAGATTTGTAAGAGGAGCAAAAATAGCACTTCTTGCCCCAATAACAATATCCACCTTGCCTTCCCTAATTTTACGCCATTCATCATATTTCTCGCCATCTGACAAATTACTATGTAAAACAGCAATTCGGTCAAACATCATTCGAAATCTCATAATAGTTTGAGGAGTAAGAGAAATCTCCGGAACTAAAACAATTGCACTCTTTCCATTTGCAATAACTCGTTCAATAAGTTTCATATAAACATTAGTCTTACCAGATCCAGTAACACCATAAAGCAAAAAAGTTTTATAAACATCAAAACAACTAGCAACCCTGTCAAATACTTCTTGCTGTTTCACACTAAGAACAAAATCCTTTTTAACAGAATGCTCTTCCTTAAGACGATATCTTTCTTGTTCTTCTAAAATCAAAATTCCTTTCTTAAGTAAAGTTTTAACACTACTAACAGAAATTAAATTAAGATATTCTCTTTTAACAATTACTTCTTTTTTTAAAATATCAATGATTTTCTGTTGTTGTTCATTAAATTTAACACTACTCAAATCAAAATCTAAATTAAGCCTAATAAATTTTTCATAACTAGGTTGCATCTTCACCTTATTTTTAGCCTTAAGAGCAAGAGGCAACATTGCTTGATAAGCACTCATAAGTGTCGAAAGAGTCATCTTCTGTATATATTTACCAAGTTCTAACAACTCCTCATTTAAAACAACATCCTTATCTAAAACTGAAATAATATCCTTAAAATTTGAATAAGAATCCACTTGATAAATCTTTAAAACAAAACCTTCTAAAAATTGCCCACCAAAAGGTACAACAACACGAACTCCTTTTTTTAAACAAACAACCTTATCATCAGGAACATGATAAGTAAATGTCTTATCAATAAAAACATGAGCAAGCTCTACTAAAACATCACAAACCATAATTCCTCCTTCTTTTATATTATTTCCATAAATCTTTAGGATAGACACCTTTCAAAATCAAATCATTTATTGCTAAAACAACATCCTCTTTATCTTCTCTATAAGTAACCCCATGCCAAACAGCCTTAGTAGGAACAACCAAAACAGAAGCAAACCCATCCGCAATAGCATTAGCCATAACACTAGGTATTAAAAATTCACAATCAAGCAAATTATCTTGATTTTCATCTAAGAAAATAGGAAACTTTTTTTCAATATAATCAAAAATATCTTTAGTAAATCCAAGAAAATTAGTTGATACCAAAGTATCAGAACTAATTTCAAAAGAATCTCCACCTAAAAGTGGTGTAGCCATAATCTTTCCATCAACATATTCAATTTTAGATTCAATCAAATCACTAAGATAACCATCATTTTCTACAATAACACCACGCTTTACAGACCCATTTAAACTCATCGTATTAGCAACTTGATAACAAACATTACAAAATAATCTTTTAGAAGATTTTGCTTGCTCCCTAAAAAACTTACAAACATCTCTAAAAGCCTCTCTTCCATAAAAATCATCAGAATTTATAACAACAAAATTACCATCAACTAAATTCCTAGCAGCATAAATAGCCTGTGCTGTTCCAAGAGGTTTTACCCTTTCACTTGGTATTGTATACCCTTCAGGCAAATCATCAAGACTCTGAAAAGCATAACATACTTCTATCTTTCCTTCGCAACGTTTTCCAATAGTATCCTTAAAAATATCATAATTTTCTTTCTTAATTACAAAAACGATTTTCTTAAAACCACACAAAATTGCATCATAAATAGAATAATCAATCAAAAACTCCCCATTAGGACCAATTGGTTCAATCTGTTTTAAACCTCCAAACCTAGACCCCATTCCAGCAGCCATCACAACAAGTGTCAAATCATCTTTCACTTTTTATCACCTCTATATAAATTTTCATACTTCTCTTAAAATAAACTTATTCCTCAAAAGAACGAATACTTTTATGATTTTTAAGTAACTTCTTAATTCCAATCCCATTTTGAAAAGCAACAGTAATAATAGAATTAGTAATCTCTACAATAACACCAACACCATAAGTATCATGAATAATCTTATCTCCATATTTATACTCCTGTTCAGTATCATAAACATTCTTTTCATGCTTAATCCTAGAAAAACTAGAATCTTTTTCTTCTTTTCCATCAACAAAAATCAAATTAGAATCAATCTCATTAATAAATCTACTCTTAATAGACATCTGTTCTTGTCCAAAAATCATTCTCTTACGAGCCCAAGATAAATAAAGTTTTTCACGTGCCCTAGTAATGGCAACATACATAAGACGTCTTTCCTCTTCAAGTTCTTCATTACTTCCCATAGAATTCCGATGTGGGAATATTCCCTCTTCCAATCCTGCAATAAACACATAAGGAAATTCAAGTCCTTTAACAGAATGTACTGTCATTAAAGTAATACGATTATTATCATCCTTATATTCCTCAATATCACTAACTAAACTAACTTCTAACAAAAAATCTTCTAAAGAAATAACACCTACTCGTTCCTCAAAAGTCTTAGTAACAGACTTAAACTCCTCTAAATTTTCCAATCTTATATCAGCTTCTAAAGAATGTTCACTCTCTAAATCCTTTTTTAATCCTGATTTATCTAAAACAGTATCAATAAAATCAGTTAAAGACATATGTTCTAAATCTTTTTGCAATTCTAAAATAATATTTTTAAAATCAAGAGCTTTTCCACTCGTAATAGCATCAAACATACTACATCCAAAACTACTAGCACTAGCTTCAATCTCACTAATACTTTTAACCCCTATTCCCCTTTTAGGAGTATTAATAGCTCTCATTAAACTAATATCATCATGTGGATTATGAACAAGTCTCAAATAAGCAAGCAAATCCTTAATTTCTTTTCTAGAATAAAAGTAAAAACTACCAATTATTTTAAAAGGCATATTCTGCTTTAACATCTCTTGTTCAAATACTCTAGACTGAGCATTAGTACGATAAAGAATTGCAATATCATTATAACTAACACCACTACTAATAAGCTCTTTAATTTTTCTAATGATATAAAAAACTTCATCTACCTCATCCACCGCAGGATATAAAGAAATTAAATCACCATCTTCTTGATCACTCCATAAATTCTTATCCTTACGATACTGATTATTTTTAATAACCGAATTTGCAGCTTCCAAAATTTTCTTTTTAGAACGATAATTCTGTTCCAACATAATTACTTCACAATCTTTATAATCATGTTCAAAATTTAAAATATTACGATAATTTGCCCCACGAAAAGCATAAATAGATTGATCATTGTCCCCAACAACACACAAATTCTTATACTTAGCACTAATCATCTTCGTAAGTAAATATTGCGCTCTATTAGTATCCTGATACTCATCAATAAAAATATACTGATATCTATTTTGATACTTTTGTAAAATCTCTGGATGATTTTGAAATAATATAATAGGTAAAATAAGCAAATCATCAAAATCAACCGAATTATTTCTTTTTAAAGTATCCTGATATAACTTGTATATTTTATAAACAACATCATCCTCTTCATTTCTTACAAACTTCTTATACTCATCAGGCATCATAAACTCATTTTTATTACTAGAAATCTTATTACGAATCATATATGGAGAAAAAATCTTTGGATCATAATTCATATCTTTAAGTAACTTTTTAATCAAAGTTAACGAATCATCACTATCTAAAATAACAAAATTATTTTCATATCCAAGTTCTTTATAATTTTCTCTTAAAATTTTAACCCCAAAAGAATGAAAGGTAGAAGCAGAAACCTGAGTATTACCAATTAAATTTTCAATTCTTTCTTTCATCTCTTTAGCAGCTTTGTTTGTAAATGTAATTGCTAAAATATTATAAGGATCAATTCCATATTCATAAATTAAATAAGCAATTTTTGTAGTTAAAACCTTTGTTTTTCCAGAACCTGCCCCCGCTAAAATAAGCATTGGCCCATCCTTTTTCAAAACTGCTTTTAACTGTTGTTCATTTAAATTTTCTAACATACTACCACCTACTTAATTATAACTTAAATACAAAAAATAACCAATCAAAAACAAATATTTCTAAAAATATTCTCGAACTAAAAAGATTAAGGTATAATAGTCTTGGTGAAATCCATGAAAGAATTAGAACAATGTACATTATGTCCAAGAAATTGTAAAGTAAATCGTTATCAAGAGTCAGGATATTGTATGGCACCTGCAGAATTAGTGGTAGCAAGAGCAAGTATTCATCAATACGAAGAACCACCCCTATCCAAAAAAAATGGAAGTGGAACTATCTTTTTTTCCTATTGTAATCTAAAATGTATCTTTTGCCAAAACTATCAAATATCTGAAGAACACATAGGTCAAACAATTACAACAGACAAATTTAAAGAAATATGCCTAAATCTCCAAAAACAAGGAGCCAACAACATTAACCTAGTAACCCCAACCCATTTCACTCCCCTAATAAAAGAAGGATTAATCAAAGCTAAACAAGCAGGATTAACAATACCAATTGTCTATAATACCAGTAGCTATGACTCAGTAAACAGTCTTAAAACACTAGAAGGATTAATTGATATATATCTTCCAGATCTCAAATATTACGACAATACTCTAGGAGAAAAATATTCAAATTGCCAAAACTACTTTCACTATGCTTCTTTAGCAATACAAGAAATGTATCGGCAAGTAGGAAAACCTAAATTTAACGAAAAAGGAATTATGCAAAAAGGTTTAATCGTAAGACACCTACTACTACCAGGACATTTAGAAGATTCTAAAAAAATAATAGAATACCTTTACCAAACCTATCAAGATAACATTTATATAAGTATCATGAATCAATATACCCCAATCAGAAAATTAAAATATGAAA
This sequence comes from uncultured Mycoplasma sp., assembly GCA_964510115.1. Lineage (GTDB taxonomy): Bacteria > Bacillota_I > Bacilli_A > RF39 > UBA660 > UMGS1572. The sequence continues at coordinate 6,811 of CAZEAD010000011.1, read as the reverse complement.
ACTTAAATAAAAAAGTCTCAAAAAATGATTATGATAAATTAATTGACTATGCTTGCGATTTAGGTATTACAAACGCTTTTATTCAAATAGGTAACACCCAAAAAAAGAGTTTTATTCCTGACTTTAAAAATCAGAAAATATAAACTCTTTTTTTATTCAAAATATCCCAAAGAATAAAGCAATTCTGCCATAAGCAAAGCCCCTTTTGCAGCACCTCTTAAAGTATTATGAGCAAACCCTACAAAACGATAATCAAAAATTGCATCCTCTCTTAATCTTCCAACCGAAATAGTCATACCGCCATCTAAATTACGATCCAATTTTGGCTGAGGACGATCATCTTCCGAAAAATAAGTAATAAATTTTTTAGGAGAACTATAAAGTCCAGAAATACTATTTGAGTTATTCCAACATTCAATAATTTCTTCCTTCGCAGGTTTTTTTCTAAACTTAACAAAAACAGTTGCTAAATGACCATCACTAACAGGAACCCTAATACATTGAGAAGTAATCTTAATATCATCATTAAGTTTAATTTTATTATTACAAACACTACCCCAAATTTTTAAAGGTTCAACTTCACTCTTTTCCTCTTCGCCCTTAATAAAAGGAATTAAATTATCATTCATCTCACTCCAAGATTCTAAAGTTTTACCTGCTCCCGAAACAGCCTGATAAGTAGAAACAGCCACCATATAAGGTTCAAATTTCCATAGAGCATTCAATAAAGGCACATAACATTGAATTGAACAATTAGGTTTACAAACAATAAAACCTTTCTTAGTTCCAAGTCTTTTTCTTTGAGCCTCAATTACCTTAAAATGATCTTGATTAATCTCAGGAATAACTACTGGTACATCTTCAACCATTCTATTTGCAGAATTATTAGAAATTACATAAACCTCATGCTTAGCGTATAACTCCTCAAGTTTTTTAAGCTCTTCTTTAGGCATATCAAGAGCACAAAAAATTAAATCAACAAGTTCGCTAATTTCATCAACATTCATAACATCTAAAACAATCATATTCTTAGAATACTCAGGAATTTCTTCTTTTATTTTCCAACGATCTTTAACAACATCATAATATTTTTTATTTGCACTAGCACATGAAGCAGCAAGAACAACCACCTCAAAATTAGGATGATTTTCCAAAATAGTCACAAATCTTTGCCCAACAAAACCAGTTGCTCCTAAAACTCCTACTTTTAATTTTTTCATACAACAACATCTCCTTTTTTGCTTTCATTAATATTTTTATACTGTTCTATCAAATTAAACATCTTAAAAGAAAGCTCTTCCTTTACTTTTAATAATCCATCTCTTTCATCTTTTGATAAACCAGGTCTACTAATTCGATTCTCAATTTGAGCTGAATAATCCAGTAATGTATTAAAAGAATTCCACATCCCCTCGACCGAATCAAGCTCAACTTCTAAGTGATAAGACTTTTCAAGCTCCGAATGAAATATCGCATTTTTAAGTCCTAAATCATCATGTAAAACATGAGCAAACTTCTTAATAAGATCATAATCAAAATCTTCATATTTATCTTTTAAAATCATTCCTACAATCTTTTCAGTATCATAACAAATAAAACCTTCTTCTAAACCAGTATTCTTAGAAGATTTTAAAGACATATGAATATCATCAATTCCCGAAACTTCTATAATTTCTTTTTTTACACCAGTTTTTCTAACAATTTCATTTCCACTAAGCTGATACTCCCCATAATAACCCTTAACCAACCTACAAAGCTCCTTCGTAAGACCAGCCATCCCCTTCGCAGAATCCAAGTTATAAGTATGAGCTAAAATAATAAAACGATTAATTCCCAAAATCATATAATTATTAATAAGATCATCATAATATACTTGAGCTTCACTAACATATTTCGCAGCTTTAATACTCTTATTTTCTTTAAGAATATCTGCATAAGAATCATAATCCATACTTCGTATTCTACTTTCAACCATTCCAATTGTTTCATCAGATTTACAACTAATAATCTTCGTCTTTAAAATAGCTTCCATAATAAGATTAGTATAATAATTTCCATAATAAGAAATCATAGTAGGGACAATTTTTCTAAGAGCATTCATTTCTTTTTCGGTATAATGATATCTTCTCTTAAGTTCCTCAAAAAACGAAACAAGTTCCATATCATCACCTACCCTATAAACCAATTATAATATAATACTTAAAAAGAATACAATAAAAATAATAAAAAAAGACCTAAAAGGTCTAAAAAATTAACTAACATAGAAAAAATTCATAAATATCAAAAATCCTAAAAACAACAAACTCAAAATCAATCCATTAACTCTTTCAGAAACAGCCACTTTTGTTTTCAAACCTAACCCTGCTGAAATAAGAAATCCTCCAATAAGACCTCCTATATGGGCAAAATTATCAACACCAGTCATCATAAATCCAAATAACAAATTAATTAAAATAATAGGCAAAATTTGTCGTACCAAAGTATTTCCTAAATAAACTCTAAAATGATATCCAAAATATAACATTGCTCCAAGTACTCCAAAAATAGCTCCACTAGCACCAATACTAGCAGTATCTACATTTAATAAAATTGATAATAAACTTGCAGTAATAATACTAAAGAAATATATTATTAAATATTTAAATTTACCAAAGAAACTTTCAGCTTGACTTCCAACTATATATAAAGCATACATATTAAAAGCAATATGTAAAATATCACCATGTAAAAATGCTCCAGTAATCAAACGATAATATTCACCAAGTCTAATAAAAGGTCCATAAGTTGCAAAATTCTCAACCAAATAATCTTGTTGTCCAAACAAAAAACCATATAAAAATATTAAAACATTAATAGCAATAATAATATAAGTAATAATCGGCTTCTTTGGTCTAAAAATCTCCTCAACTCTTTCAGCCTCTTTCTTATTTTTAGCATTTATATCATCAGTAATCTTCAAAAACAAATCAACACCTTTCAAATCAAACTTAACTTTTTCATCAATATCTGGAAATATTTCTAATAAAAAATTATATTTTTTCAAATCATCAATATTTTTCAAATAAATAGAATCAATAGAACTATCCCCTTCTAAATTAACATTATCCCCCAAATCAAGATAAATACTTAAAGTATTAATCTTCATTGAAACAGTTTGTCTTTGAATTCTTTTTAATATTTTTTTAGTTCTAAAAATATTAAAAGAAAACTGTTCATCATTATGAATGTAGTAAGAAACTATTCTAATAACTTTATATTCAGATTCCATATTTTCAAGCCATATTTCATTATCAATACCATGTAAAATAACTGGTTTATAATTTTTATCAGTAATAAAATAATGCAAAAGCTTCATCACAATAGTATCTTTATCAGAAAAATTAACTTCTTGTTCCATTAAACAACCTCACCTCATTCAATAATGCTATTATACTACAAACTATCACTAAATCAAACAATTAATATTTAAACATATTAACTATTTCTAAAAACTTATCTTCAGGTTCAACTTCAAAAAATATTTCTTTATTTGTTATAGGATGAACAAATCTAATACTTTTTGAATGTAACATTTGTCCATAACTAGAATCTATTATTTTTCTTTTTCCATAAACAGGATCATTGACAATTGGATGTCCAATATAGTCAAGATGAACTCTTATTTGATGAGTTCGTCCAGTATCAAGTTTAAGTTCTAATAATGTTGCATTAGAATATCGTTCAATAACTTTAAAATGCGTAACAGCATCTTTAGAATTAACATCTGTAACAGTATATCTTTGTCTATTTACAATATCTCTACCTATTGGAGCATCAATAGTACCCCTATCATGTCTTAAAACACCATAAGCTAAAGCAAGATAAACTCTTTCAACTTTATGTTCTTTTAACATAAGAGATAATAACTCATGAGTCTTATCATCCTTAGCAACCACCATCAAACCACTTGTATCTTTATCTAATCTATGAACAATACCAGGTCTAATACTATTATCTTTACTAATTTTATTAAAATAATACAATAAACCATTAGCCAAAGTTCCACTTTTATTACCCACTGCAGGATGAACAACTAATCCACTTGGTTTATTAATAATTGCTAAATAATCATCTTCATAAACAATATCAAGCTTCATCTCCTCAGGAATTAAAGTAGTAATGTCCTCTGATTCAGAAATTGTAATACTATCTCCAACACAAACTAAATAATTAGGATTAACACTTTTTCCATTAACTAGTATATCTCCATCAAGTAACATATTTTTTATTTTACTTCTTGAATAATCAGTTTTACTAGCCAAATAAACATCTATTCTAATCTTTCCTTCTTCTGCTTTGATATTCATCGAACTCACCCCTAACAACATTAATTACCAATAAAAATCCCCCAATACAAATAAATATATCCGCAACATTAAATATTGGAAAATTATAACCCAAAATATTAAAATTAAAAAAATCAGTAACACTTCTAAATAATATTCTTTCAAATAAATTTCCTAAAATTCCCCCTAATAAAAACCCATAAGAAACAACTTCATATTTTGAAGAAACATCACTGATCATATATTTATTAATTAAAAGTATTGCTCCTATTCCTACAAAAGCCAAAACAAGAGCACCACCAGAAAAAATACTAAAAGCACCTCCTGTATTTTTAGTATAAAGTAAAGAAAAAAACTCAGGAATAATAACAAATTCATCATGCAAAAAACTAGTAACTAAAACTTTACTTATAACATCTAAAATAAAACAAACAACTGCTATTATATATATTTTTCTTTTCATAACAATCACAAAACTAATTATAACAAACAACTGTATAAAATACAATCAACCTATCTACTACCAATCCTTCTTGAAGTAGAATCTCCAAATATACTATCAGAAAGTTCTCTATCTAAATAAGTTTTTTCCTTAGATCTAAAACCTTTATACTGTTCACGAAACCACTTTAAACGTTCAACAGCTTCCTTAGGATTATCAAGATATTCAACAAATTTCAAAATATCATCAGAACTTCTAAGTTTAAAAATAGCTTTAGCAAAAACTGATTTTGCCCCTTGTCTTGTCATTCCACATCTAGACCCAATTTCATCAAACGTTAATGGAATTCCATCCTCCATACCACATCTTAAAGAAATAACTTTATATTCAGTTTCCGAAAGATTAGCATTTTGTAAAAATTTATAAACCGAAGAATTTAATTCTTTTAGAACAAAATCATCCTCAACATTATCACCATTTGAAAACAAAACTTCATACTCTACATCATCAATCATTTCATTTAAACTAAAAGCCCCAGATTGTAAAGAATTTAAACTATTTGCAAAATTAACACTAATATTCATTTCCTTAGCAATCTCATTAATTTCAGATCTTCTTCCAAGCTTATCTTTTAAATCATTAGCAGTTTTCTTATATAAATTAATCTTTTTCAAATTATATACAGAAACAGGAATACTATAGTCTTGCTCTGGTATAGCCATTTTAATAAACTTATTAATCCACCAAGTAGCATATGTTGAAAATCTACATCCTTTATCCAAATCATATCTTTCTATAGCTTCTAACAACCCAATATTACCTTCTTCAATCAAATCCAAATATTGCATTCTCGAAACAGAACCAAGATACTTTTTAGCAATACTAGTAACTAAACCTAAATTTTTTTCTATAATTAAATTTCTAGCATTCAAATCCCCATTTCTAACTCTTAAAAACAAATCTCTTTCCTCATCTGCAGTTAAAAGATTTCCATTATGTATCTCTTGAAAATACAAATTAGTAATATTAATAAAATCATCTTGATTAACATTAGAAACAACAGAACTATTTTTCATAACAAAAGCCCCCTTTTTCAAAACTCTCTTACATTATACCAGAAATTTAAAAATTTGCAAGTACAATATTTATTTCATTAAAAATAAAAAGAAGTCATTGTCTAAAACAATAGCTTCCATCAAATAAAATAATTATTTTACTTTCTATTTAGTTTACTTTTATAAAACGAGATCCAGCAACAGGACCTGTGTATGTAGACACAGAATTAAAACTCATATACCACAACCCAAGATATTGGATATCTGCAACCCATGGTCCACTATACATGAGTATTTTATTTCCTCTATTTGTATTGGCAGAAAGAAAATCCTTTATACCTGTACTATCACTTGCAACAATCTCAGTAGGTAATGCTACCATTGGATTATTAGCATCATATCCTAACTTAGAAATTTGTCCATTGGTTGTAGGATTAGTATATCCTATAGCTTTATAACATCCAGTATATGTGTCTACCGCATACTGACTTGGGTCATAACAAATATAAGCTTGATCACCTTTAATATTTATTCCATCTAAAAAGTGATAGACGTTTCCATATATATCTTCTATTCCACGATAAATCATAGAAATTATACCATTTTCATTAATGATTCCTGATTTCATTCCAAGATAGTCACAGCCTCCACTTGCTAGACCATATACCACAGAAGAAATAGAATATGGTCCTAATTTTGCTTGACTATCATAGTCTGCATACTCTACTAGATATAACATTTGTAAAATAAAGTAATGCCAATCCAACTGTCCAAACCCTGTTCCTAAGTTTCTTGCATAGTTTCTAGCGTCTGTTATAGTTATATCAACAAGAGGTGTAACTCCACTTCTACTATGGACTCCTTCACTAGATCCTGACATTGCATACCTTCCTACAGAGAACTCTTCACTCTTCGTATATCCATCCAAATCAGATTTTGATATGTATATATATTCATAACCATCTTTTTGCTCTCTTTTCCAATAGAAC
>CAZEAD010000010.1:0-15340 GCA_964510115.1 uncultured Mycoplasma sp. | reverse complement strand
CCACAAACAAACAAAGCATCACCTTGAGAATAACGTTTAATACTCTCTTTTTCATTATCATTTAAATCAATCAGCAATGATAAATCCTCAACAGCCTGTTTACGAAGACCCATAACCAAATAATAAGCAGCATTATCAAAAATTGCCTTACCTTGAGTAATTACAGATTGTGGTGTAAAATCACTAGGTTGCTGAGTAATAATGATATTACCAGTATTATATTTACGAGATCTTCTTTGAATCTGAGCTAAGAAATCAGCCCCCAAAACATTACCACCAGATAACAATACATGAGCCTCATCTACCATCATAACTGTATTAATACTAGAATCAAGACACAAACTCCATGCAAACTTAAGAACATTAAAGAACAAAGCATTTCTAATATTAACATCAGCATTCATAAGTTCACGAATATTGAAAACAACAAAATTACTTTGTGGTTTAATTGTTGTATGTCCATTAAAATAGAAACGAAGTTCATTTGTAAATGGTCTAATTTTAAGTTCCAATCTTTCCATAATATCACGTTCATGAGTCATATCTGTCATAGAAGTAAGTTTACTCTTAATTGTAGTATAAACATCATCAAAAGTAGGATAATTATCAGAAGTATATAAAGAAAAATCTGTTTCAAAATCAATACCAAATCTACGATATGTCTCCTGAACCATCTCAATAAATAAATTTAAAACATCTTCTTCAATAGAAGGATCATAATATTTCATAAATGCTTTTAAAAATTGTAAAGTCTTAGTAAGAACTGTATAACCAAGTCCACCCTTTATTTCATCTTCATCAGCATCTATTAAAACTTCAAGAGGATTAATAAGCCCAAATTGACCACCTTTACCAAGATCAATAGAATCTCCTCCAAACATCTCAACCATATCACGAAGTTCATTTTCTGGGTCAATAGCAACAACTTGATATCCATTTCTTAATGAAGATCTAACTAACAACTTAGCAGCAGTAGATTTACCACTACCAGAAGTACCTAAAATAATCATATTAGCATTATTTCGATTGTGAATTTTTCGAGTTTGGTACAAAAATTGATTAAATAAAACAACACCACCAGAAAAATCAATTCCAAGTAAAGTTGAAGGACCTGGATCTTTTAAACTATCAAAGATAAAAGGATACATTCCTGCCATTGTTGGCGAAGGAATAATAGTTCCTATTCGATCTTCAATATCTTGTTTAGGGAAGAAAGGCATTATAGATTTTAAAACTTTTTCCATCTCAAAACGCAAAGGAACAGCTCTCAAACCCATAGCAGTCAGATAATTTTTAACCTGAATTTTCTTAAGTTCCAAATCATCTTTACTATCTGCACTAACAACTAAATGCATTTGAAAATCAAATATCTTTGATTGTGCAGATGCAAGTTGTTGAATAAATTCTTCCAAAGTATCATAATCCTGTCTTATTCTCTCTTGTACAGTTCTATCTTTCTCATCAGCATATCTATTTTTTAAAGAAGCAAGCTCCTTATTTAACATCTTAGACAAAGTAGAAAAAGGAACAGGTATATGTTTAATAACAATCTTAACCCCTGGCATATTTGTAATATTAGATAAATAACCAACACCTATACTACGAGGATAAGAAACACAAGTAAGAATTGTCATATACTTTCCACTTACAACTATATCACTTGAATTAAATTCCAATCCCTTTGGAGCAACAGCACTTTTAAAAAAACTCATAAAGGCATCACCGTCCCAGGTTCATAATTTATACCCCCATTAAGAAAACTATCTATAACAGTTCTTAAATCGTCATCTGAAGTTTGACTAGCTATTAAACCAGCTCCAGCCAATCCATTAATCAAATCACGTACTTTCTTTTGTAAAATATCCATCTTTTTCTCTTTAAACAAAATATAGTATTCAGTATCAACAACACTGTTATTTTTAAAATACTCACCCTTAGTCATGTCTTGAGAAATAATCTTACGTAACATTTGATCTTGAGTTTTATTATATAACAGTTGTAACTCTGCTTGATACATTGCTATATCAACAGGCCTATCAGCTACTACTAACCAAAACTCATAATTAATAGTATTATAAAAATTCATAAGTCCAACTAAAGTATTATCCATAGCACTACCATCTAAAATGAAAATATTTTTTGGCTGTATTTTTACTCCAGTTACCATTTCTCCAATATTATTATAGATAATACCATTAGAGATAGCTTTAATATTGATCCAATTTTCTGTATACTTTGAATCCCTTTGAACACTTTTAGGCATCACTTTATTAGCAATACCGCTTGTAGATGAACCACTTACAACACGCATATTTGGATTAGTTCCAGTAGGTTTAGAACCTCCAAATCTTTTGTTTTGTCTAACTTGATCATCATTTTCATTATTATCATTCATCTGACCCGGCATCTGATTATTAGAACTAGGTTGTCCATTATTCATTTGACCTGGCATTTGATTATTAACACTAGGCTGCCCATTATTCATTTGACCAGGCATCTGATTATTGATACCAAATTGTCCATTCATCTGATTATTCATTTGATTATTCATCTGATTGTTCATACTGATAACACCAACCTCTCCATATATATTTTTTTCTACTCTTAAAGTAAAAATTATATACCTCAACTATCAAAATTCTTGCATTATGATAATTAGGTATTGGAAATACCAAAAACGCCCCTAAAACAACTGGAATTAAAGTAACAACCACACCCCATAGCTCTGTAACTGGAAGAATCATAAGTAAAATAAATGTTATCGCAATCGCAACAGAAACAATAATCAAATCCACTGGTAGTAAGAAGCCAAATATTAAATTTTGCTTCTTACTATTAGCAGGAACTAAAAACGTTTGATTCATAACTCATCCCCTCTTTATTTTTGATTTGGATTCTTAATATGCTCAGCACGTGTATCAGAACCTTGAAATACGCTTTTACCTTCTTCAGCAATTTTCTTAGTACTTTTATAAGTTTTACCACTACTCATTGATGCATTTTTTGCTGCCGCCAAATCAGCAGCAGAAGAAGTACTTAAAGCTTTATTACGCATATCCTCAGCCGCACTAGCAGATGCTACAACATCAGAAGTTGAAGTAAATTTAGTAAAGTCATATTTATAACGCTCATCATCAGCTGTTGGGCCTTTACTGCCAAGTGATTTAGCATAGTGATTTATAGTTCTATCATAAGTCCTCATTGCTGTAGCAGTTTTAACATCATCTACCTCACCAGTAGCAACACGTTTCATATAATATGCTGCCGCAGCTTCACTATGTTCAGCCTTAACCCTACTAAATTCTGCTGCTTGATCAGTAGTCAACTCTTCGCCATTCAATTTATGAGAAGCAAGTACTGAATCAACCTGTTGAATAGAAAGTCCATTTAAAGCACTAGCAACACCAGTTTCTCCCATAATTCTGTAGCCATCTTTTCCTTTACTAATTTCACTCTGAATCAAATCATCCATAGCCTTACGACTGTTTATAACATCATCATAGGCATTCTCTATTATTTCATCTTTTCTATTCGGATCCCAAAGTCCCATAGACATAGCAGAACCTAAAACTGCAGCACCACCATATCCAGCCTCATAAAGACTTCTTCTTCTAGTATTAATATCTGAAGCATGAGTAGCACCACCCATAACATTTCCTTTAGCACCAGTTCCCATACCATATAAAACACTAGAAGCACCAGTTCCTAAAGCATGAGCAAGAGCAGCTGCTCTATCTTTTTTATCTTGTCCTCTAGTAGCATTAAACGCACTAGCACCAGTCCAAGCAGAAGCTCCAGCAGCTATTGCTCCACCTGCAGCAACACCAAGACCAGCTTTTAGCATTCCCATACTGTCTTTGAAAGTACTAGAACCTTCTAATCCAAACAATTTACTAATTAAATTTGGAATAGTTTTAATAAAAACTAAAATACCTGCAACCATAAATATTTTGCCAAAACCAAGATCAGCATATTGAACATTTTTAAGAATAACACTTAAGAACGTAGAACCAGCATATATTGCAATCAATTTTATAAATAAATCAAGATAAGCACTAACATACATCTTTACCCATTGATTAAAATTCTTATCCTGTGGATTAATATAACTAACAATTGCCACTGGAGAAATAACTTGCAATAACCATAACTTCAAATTCCTAACTACCACTTCAATACAAATAATAGCCATTAAAACAGTAGCTACTAAACAGAAAATAATAGCCATCAGCCAATCCAACTCTAATCTATTTTTCTTTAAATGATATGCAAAATCATCATTAGCTTTAGAAGATGTTGGATAATTTAAATAAGCCTGATAACATTCATTATTTTCATCTTCAGGACATTGTGTATTATCACGTCTAATAAAGGCCTTAACCAAATCTTTAGCAAAATCAATACCACAATAATCTCCATTGCAACTACCATCTACTGGATTAGTAGCATTTCCATCTTGAACTGCTTGTTGTGCATCATCTTTAACATCTTTATCATCTGGACATACTTTAGTCATATCAACCATATAATTTCCAGATATTTCACTCCAAGCAGGATTTTTACCATACTGTGATGAATAATTAGTAAGTCCTGAAGTATCATAATAATTATCAATTGAAGTCCAAGCCTTACTACTAAAAATTATTTCACTAGCAGAACCACTTTTTGAACAAGTAATACCACCAGAAGAATTTCTACTGCAACTTAAACCAGCAATTGAAGAAGGACAACGAAATTGATCCAAACCAGAAACAGCATCAGTAGTAAATAACCCAGGATCCTTAGTAACTGTACCCTGTCCAATATTTAAAATATTATTAGTTCCTTGAATAGAAACAGCCCATTTTTTATTTCCCCCACCTGATTTAAATATTCCATTTCTTTCATCAGTCTCTGTAAATGTTAAAATAATTTGATTACTTAAAGCAAATTCATACTGAGTTTTACTACAAGTATAACTATTATTAGAATTCTCAACATAAATATTAGAATTCTTATCCCTAAAAATATAATTACAAGAAAAAGATCTTTTTTCACCAACACTACCACTAGTACCATTCATTTTAAGTGAAATATTTGGACAATTATACTTACCATCAGCACCCCTACACATCAAATTGGCAGTAATACGTGCAAGATCATCTCTATCCATATTAAAACCAGTAAAAATATTATAACTACTATCGGTACTAGTAAAAGAATAACAACTTTGTCCACTACTACATTGTCTATAATTATGATATCCACTATCACTAGCATTATTTGAAAAAACATAATACGTAAAATTAGGACAATTTGTAAGATCAGTACATCCACTATCTGGCATAACTTTAGTTTCAATTCCATATGTTTTTGCAACATCCATATATTCAGAAAATCTAGCCCTTACTTGCTGCATACTACAACCACTATAATATTGAGAAAACTCAAACAAATCTGCTGAATAATCAAAACTTAAAATACTACCTAATGTAGTTCTTTTAAATGGTTCAGTACATGAATGTCCTTTATAACTAGTTCCATCTCCACCAGCAGCATCTACATCCATCCATAAAAATTTATCATTAAGCTCACTTTTAGTAGTAGAAATAGCTAAATCACCATCAGTAGAATACCCAGAAGAAGTAAATATCCTTCCAATAACATCTTCATCCAAAATTATAGTTTCTAAATTTTTCAAAAGCGGAAAAATAAAACTGTCCATAGTAAGTAATAAAACTATAACTATAACTATTCGAACAATCATCTTTCCGGCCCCAACTTGTTTATCATTAACTTTATCTGGATCTATCAAATATGAAAGCATTGAAACCAAAACTCTAAATAACATAAAAAGTCCAAATAATGTATATAAACTAGATATTATAGTATCAAAAACACCCTCATCATTTAAAAATTTATTTATATCTATCATTAAATTATAAGTATTAGCTAAAGCTCCAGAAAAAAAACCTCCTACTGCACTAGCAATAAACTCATCCATTTAAAACACCTCCTAACCTATTCCGCAAGTTCCACTTGTAATACCAATAATTTTTAAAATTACATTCACTAAAACTGGAATAAAAAATATTACAACTCCTATAACAATTCTTTTTATCGCTGTACCTTGAGCCTTTTTCATATCTTCTTCTTTTCCAGCAACAACAGCTCTAACAAAATCAACTGTAACAAGCACAACAACTAAAATTGGAACAGCAATCATAATAATATCTAGAATATACTGAACTAAATCATACAATCTATCACCCTTACTACCCAAAATATTACATTCCTGACTCCAATCAACTAAAAACAATAAAAATCTATTTAATCCCATGTTACACCTCATCACAATTAATACTAAATAAATTATATCATAAAAATTATAAATAACAATATATTTATTTCTAAGCAAAAGAAAATGAGATAATTAATTTATCTCATTAAAAACACAATATTTAATTATCGTACAACATTAGTACAGTCGGAACCATTTGGTCTAGTTACACAATTCCAACAAATAGCTGCATCTCCTTCATAACTATTACCAATTAAGTTAAATACAGTTTGAACTATAGTAACTACAAAGAAAATAACAACACCATATATCAAACGTTTAATTAACATTTTTTGTGCTGCAGAGATTTCTTTTTCTTCTCCAGCCATAACAGCTTTTCCTAGATCCAACATACCTAAAATAATGATAATAATAGGTATAACTATTTTGACAATATTAATAACAACACCAATCAAACGCCATAAAGAACTAGTATCAGAACAAAAATGACTAGAATCAATAACAGGTTGGTCTACTAAAAAACTAAATATATTTGATAACATTATAAATAACCTCGCTTTCTCTAAGAAAATATTACTATATTATTTTTTATTTGTCAAACATATTATTTGTTTTTTTCATATTTTATGCTATTATTAAATAACGAGGTGGAAAAATGAAAAAAGAAAAAACAATTCTTATAATAACCTTATTCATATTAATATGTATCATAATCGGATTAACAATGTATTTAATTAATCAAAACAAATACATAAAAACTATCAGTTATACAGAAATAAAAGAAAAAATAGAAAACAAAGATACATTTATTTTATATATTAAAAAAGATAAATGTTCTGCTTGTGAAAACTTTACCCCAAAATTCCAATCTGTATTAAAAGAAAACAACATAACTGTATACGCTTTAAATCTTTCTGATTTAAAAGAAAAAGAAAATGATGAACTTGATACAATAATAACAGGAATAGATGCTACTCCAACAGTAATATTCTATGAAAAAGGAATAGATATTGGAGCTAGATTTGTAGGTTCTAGAGAAAAAGAATATATTAAAAGCAAATTAACTGACTTAGGTTACATCAAATAAAATCTATAAAAAAACCAAAAAGTCACTAAAAATTTAGTGGCTTTTTTTATCTCTTCTCCCCCTCTTTTTTATAATAAACAACATCTCCAACATCAAGATAAATATAAAAATAATCACTTTTTGAAGCAGTAAACACATAATAATCATCCCAAGTAGGATCATCTAATTCCTTTTTCAACTTTTCTATTTCTTGTTGTTGTAACAAAATTTGTTGTTTAAGCTCTTCAATTTCTTTTAAATACTCATCACAATTACTAACATTTTCTTTTTTATAAACAACTGTATCTTCTTTAGTATTAGCAATCCACATTCCATCCCCTATTTTATACCAATCATAACCATCCTTAGTTTTAATATCACTATAATTATAAATTCCATAATCAATATATCCTAAAAATTCTCCATTAAGTCCATAACTCTTCCTACATCTAAGCTTATATCCAATAACTTGAATCTGGTTTTTAGAATTATTTCTAGCTACTTTAATATCAGAACCTAATAATCTAATAATTTTACTTTTACTAGCTTCATTAACCTCTTGTCCAGGAAATAAGAAACAATAATCAAGTGGATTTACAGAATATTTCTTACGATTATCCCCAGCTTCCTGTTCATAAACAAATCCATATGGACACTTGATCACATCAAAATGTAAATGTGGAGAATAACCTCCAGTACCACCCATATTACCAATCTTATTACCAATACTTACTTTATCACCTGTCTTAACACTAATCTTTGATAAATGTTTATATTGAAAATACCAAGTTAAGTTATCACCTTTATCATCAAACCTAATCTTAACCATATTACCAGCAGTACCATTAGTATTCCCAGCAAAAACAACAGTTCCAGAACTAACACTAAAAACATCAACATTAGGTCCACCATGACTATTATTCCAACCTAAATCAATAGCCAAATGTGAAGAACTAAAATAAGTAGTTATTGCATTCCACTTAAGAGGCATACTAAAATATTTCATTTTTTAACCCCCTTTATCTCATTTTCTATAGGAATATCTATGGTATTACCTAAACTAGAAAAAGGTTTAAAAATTTTATCTTCAAACATTTGATATAACATGTCTGCCCCAATAAAACTAAATAACCCAGCCCATAATGCATCAATAAAATTAGCACTACTAAAAGTAAGAGCAAACAAAGTTCCAATAACCATTGAAACAACAAAACTAATAAATATTAACCATTTTTTTCTCTTTAAATTTTCCTTTATTTTTTGGACAAGAGAACTAGTAACAATTCCACTAGCTATTCCAATAATTAATACATTTTTTATTAATTCAAAATCTAACATACCATCACCCACTATATTCTATGAACAAAACAAATATTTAAATAATTAATTCGTAATAATTAAAATTAAAAATCATAGATTTTAACAAGGTGAATAATAATGAAAACAAAAATTCTCTATATAATTCTAACAATAACAGTACTATTAAATATTTATTTTACTTACAACCATTTCAAAAGAACACCACTATTAGCTACAAACATAGATAATAACACCAAAAAAGTAATAGCTATAGATAACGAACATAGTAATAAAATTAAAATATATTACCCCATAACAAATTATAAAAATCTAAACCAAGAAATCGAAAAACAAATTAACTATTACATTGAAGAATTTGAATCATCATTATCTAGTAAAGATATTCAACCTAATCAATATTACACACTAAATATTGATTATGAACAATATAATTATCAAAAATATATATCTTATGTTTTCTATATTGAAACATCAACTGGTGGGGCTCATCCTAATCATGATATATGGAGCATAACATATGATACCAAAAACCAAAAAATAATTACCATAGAAACTCTCCAAAATAACAATAAAAACATTATCAACGAATTATCAACATATACAAGAGAAAACCTAAACAAAAACAAAAAATTATCAGAAAACGAATATATTTCTGATATGTTATTAACAGGGACATCTCCCAATAAAAATAATTTTGAAAACTTTGCCTTCTCAAAAAATGGATTAATAATCTTCTTTAAAAGATATCAAATCGCCCCATATAGTTTTGGTAACTTTACTGTAACTATACCATATAATAAATTAGATCTAAATATATAATTTTAATAAAATAATAAAAATAAGTTGCTTTTTTATTATTTTTTTGTTAACTTATATTATATAAAAACGCAGATGTGGTTCAATGGTTAGAACATGGCCTTGCCAAGGCTAGGATGCGGGTTCGATTCCCGTCGTTTGCTCCATTGAGGTTTAAACTCGCACACTAGAAATAGTAAAGCGAGTTTTTATATTTTATAAACAAGTTCATAGTATTTTAATATTATAGTATCAACATTATTTATAATAGAAATTGCAAAACTAACTAATAAATCATTAAACTGGTTATTAGATAACATTCAATAAAACTATTTAAAAATTAGTGAAAATATGACATAGTATTGACAATTATTATTAGAAATATAATGAAGCATATAAAAACTCTATTCATTCAAAATTTTACGCTTAATACATAAAAGGTTTATGTGAAAAGAATAGAGTTTTTTTTATTTAGTTAACAATGATTTTAGATTTAAACATATCTATAATTAATACATAATTTTACCTTCTACGAAGAAATTCTTTTTTCTTTTCAAAATAATAACTAACCTGATCTTTAATATCACTATCAACAACAATTCCAAACTGAGATTCAACATCATTCAAAATACTACAAATATTAACTTCTAACATATCATTAATATAATTCATCATATTACTATTTTGTTTTACAAAAGAAATAATAGCATTAGAATCACAAGTATAAAAATCTGTTTTTAGAATATCTTTCAAACAATTAAAAGAACAAGCATAATCAAAAACCATATCTAAATATAATTTCCCATCATCTTTAATAAATAACAAATTTGAAAAATGACGATCACTCTGACTCATAAGATAATCCAAAATACAAACTTTAAATAAATCATACTGTAAATCAACATCATATTTTTCTAAAATGAACTTTAAAAACTGTTCCAAAGAAAAACCTAAATTCGCCAAGTCTATACCATTTACATATTGCAATCCATCATGCATATGGTTTAAAGACATCAAACTATAATTATTACCATCAAAACAAATTTGATAATCAACAGTAGGCAATTTAAAAAACTTTGCTAAATAACTACCCACTAACTCCGCTGCCAACTGAAAATAATCCAAAGAATCTTTCTTAAAAAACCATTTTCCATCTACTTTAATCCAATTAGGATAGTAATAATCAGGAACATATCTTAAACCTTCCATACCGCTTCTATCATCAACCAAAGACTTACAACTAGCAACATCAACACTTTTAGCATTTTTAAAATCCATTATATCCCCTTCTTTAAAGCAGATTATAACATTAATGAGCCTAAAAATCAAATAAATCATAAAAATATAGCCAATAATTAAGTAGTTTTTTTATTTTATGCTATAATAACCTATAGAGGTGTCAATATGAAAATCATAAGTATTATTTTAGGAAAAATAGTTTTATTTCTTTGTAAACTAATGGGACGAGGAAGTGCTTTTCCAGGAAGCTTCGCCTATAAAATAAACAAAAATATCTTATCTTGTTTTGAAAAACCAAACATAGTAATCGCAGTAACAGGTTCATCTGGTAAAGGATCTACCACTAAAATTATATATGATGTCCTAACCCAAAGCCAAAAAAAAGTTGCATACAATGACAAAGGATCTAACGAATTATCAGCCATCATAACTACCCTACTTCAAAATTCAACAATAACAGGAAAAACCAAAGTAGATGCCGCTGTATTTGAAATAGATGAAAGATATACAAAACATGTTTTCAAAAGTATGGAACCAAACTACGTTGTAATAACCAATATCACACGTGATCAACCACCAAGACAAAGAAACGTTGACTTTATCTTTGAAGAAATTAAAAAATCATTAACTCCAAACATGCACCTTATTTTAAATGCCGATGATCCTTATCTTCAAAAATTTAATATGAACAACGAATATAAAGTGAGTTACTATGGAATCGCTAAAACTGTTAATAGTTATCAACAAAACAAATTTCAAGCATTAAATATAACCTACTGTCCTAAATGCTACACCAAATTAAAATACAATTACTATCATTTTGAAGCATTAGGAGACTACTACTGCCCCAACTGCGATTTTAAAACACCAGAAAAAGATTTTGAAATAACTAATATAAATAAAAACACTATTACTATAAACAACACCTATAAAATAAAACTTAATAACGAAATGCTATTTAATCAATATAACATTTTAGCGGCTATCACTACCCTATCATTATGCGGAATTAATCCTCAAAAAAGTAGTCAAGTAATTGAAAATGAATTAAGAAATGAAAAAATATATAACCATATAAACTTAAATAATCGTAACGTCTTTATCATGAATAACAAAAATGAAAACGCTACAACATTCAACCAATCACTCCTTTACACAACTAACAATAATAATCTTAAAACAATTGTCATTGGCTGGTGGCAAATCTCTAGAAGATATGACTTTGACGATCTATCATGGCTCTATGATATAGAATTTGAATTATTAAAAAATCAAAAAATAGATAAAATCATAGTAGCGGGTCCCCAACGATACGAATTAGCACTTAGACTTAAATATGCCTCTATAGATACCAAAAAAATAATAATTCATGAGGATTTATATCAAGCAAAAAAAGATATTCTAAATAGTCAAGGAGACATCTATGCCATACTAAACTTTGACTACATTAAACCATTTAATGAAATAATGGAGGAAAAATAATGAAAAAAATAACAATAGCCCATCTATATTACGATTTTCTAAACCTCTATGGTGAAAATGGAAATATTAAAGCTCTAGAACAAATACTAAAAAGTCAAAACATAAACGTTGAAATAAAAAATATTTCCCTAGAAGATGACATTATCCTAAAAAATATCGATATCATTTATATCGGTTCAGGAACAGAACAAAATCGTGATATCGCCCTTAATCATCTTTTAAAATACAAAAAAGAAATAATAGACTTTTTAAACAACAACAAACTAATTATAGCAACAGGAAATGCCTACCCCCTATTTGGAAAAAAAATTATAAATGCTAATAATGAATTAACAGAAGCTCTAAATATTTTTAATTTTCAAGAACAACAAACAGATAGAATAGTAAAAGAAATAGCAAGTAACAATAAAATTATAAAAGAAAAAATATATGGATTTCAAAACCATTATCATCAAGTAATAAACAACAAATGTTGGATAGAAAATGAAGGCCATCACGAAAAAAACTTCTATGGAACTTATACAATCGGACCAATTTTAATTAGAAATCCTAAACTTTTAAACGCCATAATTAAAAATTATCTTATAAAAATAAATCCAAAATTCAAATGGAAAAAACCAGATCAAAAACTAGAAGAACAAGCTTATCAACAATTTATAACCTTTAAAGAAACAAAACTTCATATAAAATAAAATATCCACCAAGGATATTTTTATTTTATTCTAACACCTGCTTTGGCTGAACATCACATCTTTCATAAACATTCAACTTCCCATTATCATCTAAAGTAGCCAAAATAACATCACCCAATTCAATCTTCTTTTGTCTTAACATATCCATCAACCATTTTTCTGACTTATTCTGAATTAATAAATTATTTTTCATTATTTTTCCATCAATAATTATATTAGCACACAAACTTTCTTTTGAAGATTTTATCTTCATATCCTTCAAAGTAACGTTTTTATACTCAGATTTTGGCAAAATACTAAGCTCACCATTCGCTTCCATAATAGCATACGAAATCTCTTCCAAATCAAAATATCCTGCTGTCCTACACTGCTCAAGCAAATCATTTATTTCATAATGTACCTTTTTTAAACCAGCCTCAAGTATCTTCCCATTTTGAATAATCACTGTCGGAGTACCCATAAAATAACGCCTCAAAAATATACTTTTCATTGTTAAAATAGAAATCAAATACGCAACAACTCCAAAAATAATAACAGCTAAAGTACCATGTAGATAATGAGATTCCAAATTAATTGTCATCTCGGCAGCAAAATTTCCAATAGAAATACCTATTACATAATCAAACAAACTAAGTTGTGAAACTTGTTTTTTACCTAGCATTTTAGTAACCAAAAACAATGTAACCAAAGAAAGTAATGCCCTTATAGCAACATTTAATAAATCTTTAAAATCAATATTCATTCTAAATCACCATTCTTATTCTTCCAATATTTTCAAGTAATTATACAAAATAAATAATAGAACTTAACAACATCAAAAAAAATACTTTTAAAAAACAATATAAAAAGTTATAATATAAAAGAATGAAAAAGGTGATTAATATGAAAAATAAAAACAAAATAACTACAGTCTTAATATTACTATTTATCGTAATAGCAATTCTTGTTACTCTAAATTTAACAACAAATCTCGATACAAACTTCTATAAATATATAAATAGTTTTCAAAATCAAAAATTAACAAACTTTTTTAAAATCATAACTTTATTTGGAGGAATAGAAATAGTAGCTCCCTTAGTAATGCTACTACTTATATTTATAAAAGATAAAATCTCAAGACTTATAATTATAATTACTATGTCGACAACAACTATAATGAATCCTATCATCAAAAACATTTTTGCCATTGAAAGACCAAATATCAATCCTCTAATAAAAGAAACAAACTATAGTTTTCCAAGTGGACATACCATGGCTGCCACTGCCATATATGGAATTTGTATTTATTTAATATATCAAAGTAAACTTCCAAAATATCTTAAAAACATTCTAATTATTTTCCTAATAGCATTAATTATATTAATATCTTTAAGTAGAATCTATCTAGGAGTTCATAATTTTACAGATATTATATCAGGTATTATTTTATCAATAATTGTTTTAAACATAACTACAGAACTAATTAAAAAATATAAAAATATAAGGAGTTAAAAATGGCTACAATAAAAGAATATTTAAAATATTATAAAAATCAATCATTTAACGAATACCCTTTAAATGAGATAGATCACATGATTTTCGCTGAATTATCCTATCTCCCCTTAACAGACATTGTATCAAATGACAAAACCAAAAAATCTCTTCATACAGTAGCAAATTTATTTTTCAAAAAGTTTTCTCCAGAAAAAATCAAAAAAATGTCAACTTATTTACAAGAAAATATTGAAAATTTAAAAGAAATCGCAACATCAAAAAGATATCAAAATATCAAATTAGCCTATTTTCAAGATGAAGTAGATCAAAATAAACAATTTGGTGCTCTAACAATTTATCCTAAGCCTCTTACAACAATTATTGTTTACAAAGGAACAGATGATTCTCTAATCGGTTGGAAAGAAGACTTCGTTATGTCTTATAAGTTCCCAATCGAATCCCAAACATGTGCTATTAATTATCTTAATAATGTTATTTCTTGGTTAGATCAAACAATCTATATCGTTGGGCATTCTAAAGGTGGAAACCTAGCCATGACCGCTGGAACATACTGTTTCACTAACATCAAAAAAAGAATTAAAAAAATATATAACTTTGATGGTCCAGGTTTTAAAAAAGAACAATTTGAAGATTCAAGGTTTCAAAATATACTTACAAAAATAGAAACATTCATTCCTGAAGATAGCCTAATAGGCATTCTTTTACAAGGTACACCAAATAAAAAAGTTATAAAATCAAACTCATTTAATATCCTTCAACATAACTTAAACACTTGGGAATGCTTTGGTTCTTACCTAATTGAAAGTGAACAAAGCGCTTTCAGTAAAAACTTTGAACAAAAAATAAAACATTGGATAAATACCCATAATGATGAAGAAAAAGAACAAGCAGTAACCAGTATTTTTAAAATTCTTGAAAACAATAATATAAAATCAGTAGATGAAATAAAATCCCTTCAATTAACAAGAATAT
>CAZEAD010000009.1:0-15738 GCA_964510115.1 uncultured Mycoplasma sp. | reverse complement strand
TTTATTTGTTGTATCTTGTATATTTTGTATTGTTTTTTTTATTTCCTTTATTTCGTGTTATGGTTTTTTTTTTTTTGGTTGTGTTTTCTTTTGGAAATGCGATTTTGCTCTTTGGGATAAACCACTTTCTAAAACTTGCCCAAACTGTTCTGCACTACTTGTAGAAACCAAAGATAAAAAAATAAAATGTAGTAGTTGTGATTACACAGAATAAAAGATAAGAAAAATCTTATCTTTTTTCATTTTATAAACTAAATTTATAGCATCTTGCGATACTTATTGAATAAATCAACTGCCTTTTGATAAGCATTTTCACTTATTCTATCTTTAATTTTTAAAAAAGATTTTGAAGGATCACCATGCAGTAAATTTTTCCAATCACTTTTAATAACAGAAGTTAAAACCTCAGCATCCTCTAAAGAAATTAAACATCCTTCTTTTTTAGCAAAATTAATTACCATATCACAATTAAGCTTATCTATATATTTAGCAATTAATTTATCATACACTTTGCATCACCTAATTAAGATTATGTAATTATTTTTAAAAACTGTACAAAATAATAATATGAAACCTAAAAGAAAAATAAAAAAATACAACTATTCCACTAAAAATCATCGTCTCTCATTTCTAGGGATATTTTTCTTATGTTTTTTTGCCATTATTACAACCAGAGTAATATATCTAAATGTTTTTATGAAAGACTATTATAAATTGATTTTAAAAAAAGAAACAAATAATTTAGTTCTAGGTAAAAGTGTCCCACGTGGTAGAATATATGATAGAAACTATAAAATAATCGTTGATAACATTGCAGTAAAAAGCATTTATTACACCAAAAAAAGTGGGACCACCACCAAAGAAGAAATAGAATTAGCATACAAAATGTCTGAAAAAATAAATCTGGATTACAATGAATTATTAAAAAGGAATCTTAAAGAGTTTTACTTAGTTTTACAAGAGGACAACTTGGATTCTTTAATTACTCACCAAGAGTGGGAAGATCTTTCAAATAGAAAACTAACAGATAAAGAAATATATGAATTAAAAATCGAAAGAATAACTGATGACGATTTAAAAAAATTAACAAATAAAGATAAAAAAGCAGCATACTTATATTATTTAATGAACAAAGGTTATTTTTACGAAGAAAAAATTATCAAAGAAAAAGCAACCGATGATGAATACGCTTATATCTCAGAAAATGCTAGCAATCTAAATGGTTTCAATACCAAACTATCCTGGGAAAGAGTTTATCCCTATGGCGATGTTTTTCGTTCTGTACTAGGCAAAGTATCCGAGGGACTTCCTAAAGAAGAGGTTGATGATTACTTAAATAAAGGTTATTCATTAGATGATCGTATTGGAGTATCAGGACTCGAAAAACAATATGAAGATATTTTAAGAGGAGAAAAAGAAGTTTATCAGATAAACGATGATAATTCTTTAAGTCTTATAAAAAATGGAACCAAAGGTAACGATATAGTTTTAAGTATTGATATTGAAGTCCAAAAAGAATTAGAGACCATGTTAAAAGAAGAAATAAAAAAAACCAAGAAAGAAGCAAATACAGAGTTTTATAATCGTAGTTATGTTATCATTCAAAAACCATCAACAGGAGAAATAATCTCAATGGCAGCCAAACAAATAGATACAACACCAAATAATAAAACAGAATTTTATGAAATATCAAGTGGAGCCATGACTTCATCTATAACACCAGGATCAGTAGTTAAAGGAGCAAGTATGATTGTAGGATATAATACTAAAGCAATCAATATTGGAACAATAATGGAAGATCGCTGTATAAAACTTGCTAATACACCAGCTAAATGTTCTTGGGCAACACTAGGAACAATAAATGATTTAGATGCTATTAGACAATCATCTAATGTCTATCAATATAAAATCGCTATGAAAGTCGGAGGATTCGAATATGCCTATAATAAAAAATTAGAAATGAATCTTGAAGCATTTGACATCTATCGAAACATTTTTTATCAATTTGGCTTAGGAGTAAAAACAGGAATTGATTTTCCTATGGAAGACAATGGTTATAAAGGAAAAAGTGATAATGGAGAACTTTTAATAAATTATGCAATAGGTCAATACGATACCTATACGCCAATGCAGCTTTCTCAGTATATTTCCACTATTGCCAATGGAGGAGTAAGAATAAAACCTCATTTCTTAAAAAGCGTTTTAAAAAATCGTGAAGATGATAAAAAAGAAGTTTTATACGAAGTATCAACTGTAACTTTAAATAAAGTAACAACAGAAAAAAAATATATGGACCGAGTAAAACAAGGAATGCGCCTAGTTATGACAAATGGAACAGGGCAGTTTGGATATATGAACTATATTTCCAAGGCCGCAGGCAAAACAGGAACAGCAGAATCATTCGTAGATATTGATAACGATGGAATCGTAGATTTTGAAAGCATCAGCAATAATTTTGTTGGATATGCCCCATATGATAAACCAACAATGACTATAACCACATCATCACCAGATGTTCAAAATCCCAATCGCGGTAGTTATAAGACCATTGTTAACACTAGAATTTCTAAACGAGCCACTAAAATATATTTTGATCATTATAATTATGATGGAAGTAGAAAAAAATAATCATTTTCAAAAGATTTAAGTTTAAATAAGTTTATGCTATAATACTTCTAACAAAGGAGTGTTGTATATGCCTGAACTACCAGAAGTAGAAACAGTAAGAAAAGCCTTGCTTAGAAAATTAAAAAATCACAAAATATTAGGATTAGATATTTATTACAATAATATATTTGAAAACGATGATTTAGAAAAAGTCAAACAAAACATTGTTGGCCAAACCATAAACGATATCAAAAGAAGAGGAAAATGGCTAATGTTTGAACTAGATGGCTATTATTTATTAAGTCATTTAAGAATGGAAGGAAAATATCTATATCGTCACAAAAATGATCCCATAAAAAAACATGAACATGTTGTTTTTACATTAGAAAATAATGAAGAATTAAGATATCAAGACGTCAGAAAATTTGGTAAAATGTATCTCGTAGAAAAAGACCAACTAGAAGAATGTGAACAAATAAAAAAATTAGGCAAAGAACCATGGGATAAAGAACTTAATGTAGAATACCTTATGTCTTGCTATAGCAAAAAAAATCTTCCCATCAAAACTGTTTTGCTAGATCAGAGCATAATTGTAGGAATAGGTAATATTTATGCCGATGAAATACTGTTCCTCTCTAAAATAAATCCTCATAAAATAACTAATAAATTAACGACTAAAGATTGTCAAAATATTATTGACAACACCAAAATTGTTTTAGATAAAGCAATTGAAGAAGGTGGAACCACTATCAGAAGTTATACTTCTGAGGAAGGAGTAAGTGGGCTATTCCAAAACAACTTAAATGTTCATATGCATAAAGGAGATCCATGCCCAATTTGTAAAACCATAATACTTCAAGATAAAATCGGTTCAAGAAGTAGCTATTATTGTCCAACATGTCAGAAATTAGAAGATTAAAAATACTTATTTTAGGAAAGTATTTTTTTCTTTTTCATATTTTTTATTAGGTGATACAATGAAGATAAAAAGATTATTTCAAGTTCTAGGAATCGGGGCTTTAACTTGCTTTAGCTTTTATTATACCCATCAAATCGTGGCAGTCTCTAACAATGTAGACCCAATTATGCAACAAATAAATGAAGTCTATAAAGAATTAGAAATAAATCCCATAGATGCCAATATAGAAGGAGATACTATAACATCTGGAGTATGTGGACTAGCAATAGATAAAGACACAAGCTATCATAAAATGAAAAAATTAGGAGAATTCAATAAAAATCTTTTAATGTATACAAATGTTTTACCAAATGTTAGTATAAAAAATCATTATGACAAATACCTTCTAAGAGGATCACCAAAGAAAAGAAGTGTTGCCATAACCTTTGTTCTAGAAGATAATAAAAACAATCAAGAAATATTTGAAAT
The DNA here is from genome assembly GCA_964510115.1 of uncultured Mycoplasma sp. Lineage (GTDB taxonomy): Bacteria > Bacillota_I > Bacilli_A > RF39 > UBA660 > UMGS1572. Next base: position 11,744 of record CAZEAD010000009.1, on the reverse strand, counting down.
ACTAAGAAAGAAAAATATTAAAGCAACCTTTTTTCTAGATGGGAAATATGGCGAAGAAAACAAAGAATTTTTAAAAAACAATCTTGATGTAATGAATTTAGAAAACTATGGATATAATAAAACATATGATAAAACTAAAATTGATTATACAAGTAGATTAATAACCCAAATAACTACTAACAAAAGCAAATATTGTTTAGCACAAACAAAAGACGAAAATATATTAAACACATGTCAAAACGCAAAACATTATACAATCTTACCAACCCCAATTAAAAACAATTCTCCATACATATCAGTTAAAGAAGAATTAAAAAATGGTAGTATTTTAAACTTAGAAAACAATAATTACACAGTCCAAAGCCTGGAGCAGATAATAAACTTTATTACCCAAAAAGGATATGATATAGTTTCCCTTGATGAACTATTAAGTGAATGTTAAAAACTATAAATAAACTACACACATAAAATTTAAACTTGAAGAATAATCAAATCATATAAAAAACAAATCATAAAAGTATAAAAAAACCATTTATACTTTTTTTAATTAAACAAATATGATATTATAATGATATAAAAAAACTAAAGAAAGGAATCTAATATAAACTTCATGTCATAATTAGATTGTGTGTGGTATATGAACGAATATAATGATGAAGATTTAGAAAGAGTGGAAGAAGAACCCGAAGTCAATCTTCCAAGTTCAAATGGCAATCCCTTTTTCAATCATCAAAAAAGAAGACAAAATTCAACTATAAGTAAAAACCTATCTTCAGAAAACAAAGCAAATGAACCAGAACCCAAAGAAGATAATATAACAGATAATAATCCTCAAATAAATAACATGCAACCACTTCAAGATTCAAATACTCTTTCTAACAATTCTAATCTAAATCCTAACGTTTCGAATAATAATTTTCTTAATAATTTAGGCAAAAACACTAATCGTTTTTCAAATTCAGAACCTCTTTCCAACAAGAAGTCTATGCCAAAAACGTCAAGACTAAATAAAACAGACAATTCGAATAATAGTGAACAACCACTTATTAATAAAAAAAATAAGTTAACATCTTCAACTTCTAATGATCAATCAAAAAGTTCTTTAGACAAACTAACAAATAAAGAAAATAAACTATTTCCCAAAAACAAACTTCCTAATAAAAAACCTAATAAGGTTGCTAATCAAATTAAAGACACTGCAGTTAAAGTTGGTAAAGGCATTTATAATTTTTTCATGCTTCTTCCATTATCAGTAAAAATAGCCTTAGCAGTCGCTTTGGTTGTATTAGTTTTAATATTAATAATATTTATTGTTTTCACAGGGCAAACAGCTTCCATTCCTGATTATGAAAGCGAAGGTATGTGTACTGTAACTATAAAAGATGGGAACTTAAATTTAACTGTTGAAGACTTTGTAAAAGGAGTAATTGCTAAAAGTTACTATGATGCTGATGAAGACCTTATTGCATCTTTAACAATTTATATATCATCAAATATATATTCCAACTTGGGAGGACGAAAAGAAACAATAATTTACCAAGATGAATTTGAAGACTTATCATATGAAGAAGACTACAAACCTCCAGAAGAATGTAAATACTTATTCGATGACGAAGCCAAAGAAGAGGAAGAAGAAAACAACCAAACAGAACAAGATCCAGAAGACGAAACTGAAATAGATAAAGATTCCACCAACAAAAAGAAATTAAGACAATGCCGAAACGTCTTACAAAAGAAAAATATAAAACTTCTTAATAATGTCTCATATAATAAAGCCACTGAAGAAGACATCAAAGAACGATATGAATTTATTAAAACAGTTGAGAAATATTTATTTATGTATATAGAAGATCCTGATCATATCAGCAAAACCTTAATTAAAAATTTAGAAAGTAATGCAGCAGCAGGAAAAAATTATGAAGAAATAATTAAAGATCAAGAAATGAAACAACATGTTGATATTGGAAAAATAACTCATTGTGTAAGTAGTGGCAGCATATCCGGAAGCAGTGGAGCGGTATCCGGAGTAAGAAGTGTAAGACCAGTTGAAGGAGACATATATTATCCTCTTGACATAAGATGTAACTTTCAGTGTGTATGGTACGCTGCTAATAGAGCAGTCGAAATATTATCAACTAATGGAGGAAGTTTAACTAAAATAAATGCCATTAAAAGAGCAAATGGTAATGGGCAAGATTGGAACCCAACAACCAACATGTATTTAAGAAATAACTTTGCAAATGATCCTACATGTACAAACTTTAAAGCAGGATCTATAATAGCTTGGAAAGGTACAGGAAAAAATGCTGCTTATGGACACGTAGCCATAGTAGAAGCAGTAGATCTGGCAAATAATAAAGTTTTTATTTCTGAAGGTTGGAATGGTTGTGGCGGAGGAGATGCTTCGTGTGATGAATCAAGGTGGTCTTGCCTTGGATTTAAAGCCTCTTGGTATGATATTCCAACAATTGTTCAAAAATTCCCAGGAAGCAATGGAAGATGTCTTGGATTGACATACTTACTTGATTAGGAGAAAATTAAAATGAAAAAAATAATATTAATTTTTATAATTTTTCTACTATGTGGTTGTACCTCCAAAATAGAATATAATCTTGAAATAGAAGATGATGTAAAAGAAGAAATAAAAATAATAGCAGATTGTAAAAATAACACTTGCAATGACAATCGTTTAGATATGCAAATAAGAAAATATTATTTAGATGATGGTTTTGATATTTATGGCCCAGAATACCAAGAAGGAGTAGAGTACTACACCAAAAATAAATACATTGAAAATAATAAAACAGTAGTTACTTATCAAACTAGATACAATTATAAAGATTACGACAATTCCAACTTTGCCAAAACATATTTTGTCAACTTTAATTCTCGAATAAACCAAGGAATTTTAACAATAAATAGTAACCAAAACTTTTATTTTGAAAACGATGTAGAAAATGTTAAAATTTCTATAACAACAAGTCACCTCATCGAAAATCATAATGCTGATGAAGTAAAAGATAATACGTATACTTGGATCATAACCAAAGAAGATGCCAAAACAAAAAGAATAAAAATATCTGTTAATACTCAAAAATATGCATCTGAAAAAAGCAAGTTCAACTATCCACTACTATTATTTATCCTTTTTACAATTATTATAATTACAGTTGGAATTTTATTAAATAATTACAAAAAAAATAAAAAAAATAATGATATATAATAATGTATAAAAAAATAAATTCTTCTCATTATATAAATGGGAGGAATTTTTATGAAAAAGAAAACAATATTTACTTTATTGCTTTTATCAATCTTTTTATTAGTGGGTTGTAGTATGGATAACACACCAACTAAAAAAGTAGAAAACTTCTTAAACAATTATCGAAGCTTAGATGAAAGCGTTATTACTCAAATGGAAGAAATAGTAAAAGGCGATAATCTAATGAACGATGATCAAAAAACAACTTATAAAGATGTTTTAAGAAAACAGTATCAAGATTTAAATTATGTAGTAAAAGATGAAAGAGTTGATGGCGATACTGCAACAGTAGAGGTTGAAATAGAAGTATATGATTATTATAAAGTAACAAAAGACGCAGAAACATACTATCAAGAACATGCTGATGAATTTAAAGATGATAAAGGAGTATTATCAGAATCAAAATATGTTGACTATCGTATTGATAAAATGAAAAATCAAAAAGATAAAGTAAAGTACACTTTAACATTTACATTGACTAAAGTAGACAACGTTTGGGTTTTAGATGATATTGATGATACAACAAGACAAAAAATTCATGGACTATATGCTTATTAAGATATAGTCTTTTATTTTGCAAAATTAATGAAAGAAAAATCATCAAACATTTAATGAATTAAAACAAATAGTTTTCTCATATAATGTTTTAGGTGATATGATGAAAAAAAATTTAATAATACTAGTCCTATTTCTAATGCTTGCAATGCCAATAAATACTTTTGCCATTAATATAAACTCTGATGCATTAATAGCTATGGATATTGATAGTGGAAGAGTTTTTTATCAAAAAAATCCAGATCAACAAAAACTGATCGCCTCGACCACAAAAATAATGACATGTATTTTAGCAATAGAGTCTAATAAACTAACAGACTTAGTCGAAGCAACAGACGAAATACTAACTATATATGGTTCAAATATTTATCTAGAATATCATGAACACATGTTACTCCTTGATCTTTTATATGGTTTAATGCTACGAAGTGGCAATGATGCTGCAATGACAATAGCTAAACATATCGGAGGAAGTGTAGATAATTTCGTTGTTTTAATGAATAATAAAGCTAAAGAAATAGGTATGAAAAATACAACATTCAAAAACCCAACAGGATTAGATGATGATGAAACGAAAAAGAATATCTCAACAGCTTATGATATGGCCCTTTTATATAGATACGCCTATAATAATCAAACATTTAGAACAATTGTTGGAACCAAAAAATATCAAACCACAACCGAGAAAAAAAGCTATCTTTGGAAAAATAGAGCGGACATTGTTTTAAACTATGATAAAGCAACTGGAGGTAAAACAGGATATACTCCAAAAGCTGGACGAATTTTAGCATCCAGTGCTAGCAATAATGATTTAAATGTTACAATATTTTCCATAAATCATGGCAGTTATGATACAAAACTTCATGAGACTATATATGAGGATATATTTTATAACTATCAAAATACCCTTATCGTAGACAAAGACAACTTCAAAATGAAGAATAATATATATGATAAAGAATTATATATTGAAAAATCATTTAAATATCCCTTAACAACAAAAGAAAAAGATCAGATAGAACAAAAAATAGTTTTAGAAGAAAAAATAAAATCCCCAAAAAACAAAGACAAAGTTGGAACACTCTATGTCAGTTTAAACGATGAAATAATTTTTAAAACAGATATTTTAATCAAAGTAGAACACAAAAGTTTAAAAGAAAAAATAATTTCATTTTTTAAAAATATTTTTTAAAAGTTGCAAAATTTTATAACCAATTATAATATTATAGTAGAGGTGTAAAAATGAAAGTATTAGTAACAGGTGGTTTAGGCTATATTGGCAGTCATACTGTCGTAGAGTTATTAAATTCTAATTATGAAGTCGTGGTGATTGATAATCTAAGTAATTCAAACCTTGATGTTTTAGCAAAAATAAAATTAATTGCCCAAAAAGATTTTAAATTTTATCAAGGAAACGTTCAAGATAAAGAACTATTAGAAAAACTATTCCAAGAAAATAAAATAGACTCAGTAATACATTTCGCAGGATATAAAGCAGTCGGAGAATCAGTATTAAAACCACTTATGTATTATCAAAATAATCTTGATTCCACACTTGTTTTATTGGAAACAATGCAAAAATATAAAGTTAACAAATTAGTCTTTTCATCAAGTGCTACAGTATATGGTAATCCCAAAAAACTACCAATTCCAGAAGATTCAAAGATTCAAACAACAAATCCCTATGGTACAACTAAAGCTATGATTGAAACAATTTTAAAAGATTTAACAATAAGTAATGATAATTTAAGTATTGTTATACTTCGTTACTTTAATCCTTTAGGAGCCCATAAAAGTTCCCTATTAGGGGAAAATCCTAAAGTTCCTAACAATATAATGCCATATATAATTAAAGTAGCAACTAAAGAATATCCATATTTACATATTTTTGGAAATGACTATGACACAAAAGATGGAACAGGAGTTCGTGATTATATTCACGTTTGTGATTTAGCACTTGGGCATATAAAAGCTTTAGAATACCTCCAAAACAATAAAGGAATAGAATACTTTAATTTAGGAGCAGGTAAAAGTTATAGTGTTTTAGAACTAATAAAAATATTCGAAAAAGTAACCAAAACCAAAATCCCATATAAAATAGAAAAAAGACGACCAGGAGACATCCCAATTTGTTATGCAGATGTTACTAAAGCAAAAGAACTATTAAACTTTAAAGCAGAACACACAATAGAAGAAATGTGTCAAGACTCTTATAACTACATTATTCAAAATAAAAAGAACTACCAATAAATAAAAAAATATGATATTATATAAGCGGTGATTTAAATGGAACGTCTACAAAAAGTTATAGCAAATGCTGGATATACTTCCCGAAGAAAAGCTGAAGAATTAATTAAGGCTGGAAAAGTTGAAGTAAATGGAGAATTAATAACAGAATTAGGATACAAAGTTAATCCTGAAGATGCGATTACTATCGATAAAACTCCACTTGAAACAGAAACAAAAAAAGTCTACTTTCTTTTAAATAAACCACGAGGATATGTTTCAACTACCAAAGACGAACATGGCAGAAAAACAGTGATAAGTCTAATAGACACTGATATTAGAATTTATCCAGTAGGTAGATTAGATTACGACACAACTGGAGCATTACTTTTAACAAATGATGGAGAATTAGCAAACATTCTAACTCACCCTAAAAATGAAGTAGAAAAATTATACGTTGCAAAAGTAAGAGGACTATTTTATAAAGAAGCTGCTAATAAGCTTAAAGATGGAGTAATAATCGATGGCCAAAAAACAGATAAATGTCATGTCAAATTAAAAAAATATGATAAAAAAACCAATACTTCTATTGTTGAAATAACAATCCATGAAGGAAAAAATCATCAAATCAAAAAAATGTTTAATGCTGTTGGTTTTGATGTTTTAAAATTAAAAAGAGAAAAAATAGCTTTTCTAACACTTGAAGGGCTAAAATCCAAAGAATATCGCCCTCTAACAATAAAAGAAGTAAAAAAACTTTATAGTCTTAAATAAATATTTAGATAATTTTCAGAAAAAGACCTAAGAATTCTTTTTCTTTTTTTATTTGTTTGCTATAATACCATTAGGTGGTAGTCATGAATTTAAATGTAATTGTAAATAAATATTTACTGATGTGGAACATCTTATATCAAAGCTCCCCATCAGAAGAAATAGATGCTTTTAAACAAAAACTATGGTTTAACTATAAAAGGGAATATTCTTTATTACACAAAGATAAAGCTGATATCTTACAAGATATAGATAACTATATTCCCGATGATGACACAGTATACAATGTTCTAGAATCATCAAGTTTATATAATCGCTTAAAACAAGAAACTAATCGTTACAGATTAACAATTATGGAAATTTGGGATAGAAACAGCAAAAATTATATGAAAGAAATCCGAAATATTATGAAATACGAACCAAAAGAAGACTATCTAATTTGTGCAGTTCACCCTAATCTTGATATTCTAGAAGCAGATTTTAAACATAACATTATAACTGTTGGGAAAAAACTTACTATCAACGACAAAGATAATTTTTTAACATACTTACTATATCGTATCTTTAAAAACGAACTATCAAAAATAAAAACAACAGTCCCAGAAATTCTTGAAATAGTTTTAGAACTAGCTATCACTAACGAACTATATACAAGAAATACTGGAGAATCAAAATATTATTTAGGTAAAAAAAATTTAAGAAAACTAAAACAAAAAATTTATCCATATTGGCTTATGTACTTAGGAGTTCCCAAAGAACAATTTGAAGAATACATGGTAAGAGACAACATCTTCTTTAATATTGAAGATTATGATTATGAAATGTATCTAAAAAGCGCAGATATCTATAGCTTTATTGAATATCTTGTAAAAAACAAAAGACAAATTATAAGCAAAAGAACACCAGCAGTGGAAGACATAGAAGTTTTATAACCAATCAAACAAATAATCATAAAACTTCAAAACTAAATTTAAAAATAAATTAAATACTTTCATTAGTAGTTTTCATTTTGCCTAAAATTAAACTAAAAACATAAAATTTCAAAGGAGACACATATGAATGAGAAACTAAATCAACTATTACAAACAATAGATTATACCGAAGAAAATAAAAAATACTTTCAAAAAGCTAAAATAGATAAAATTAAAGTTTCTGATTCCAAAAAAACTTGGGATATATATCTTAGTAATGACACTAATATACCCTATGATGCCATTAAAGAATTTTTAGATAAACTAAGCACTTATGCTAATTTAAAAAATGCCTATAAAATACATATAACAGTAGAAAAAGAAGACGATGAAATACTAAAAGATTACTTTAATAAATGCCTAATAGAATTTAATAATAATGATTATTACTATAATATGTTTCACGATAGATTAAATACAACTACCAATCAAATAGAAATTTATAATAAAAGTGAAGCTATGATTTTTGAAAAAAAGTTACCAATTATCACTGAGCTTTTAAATAACTATGGTTTTAAAAGAAATTTTGAAATATATTTTGATAATACTAAAGCCTTAGAAATACAAAATGAAATTGCCGAAGAAAAAAAAGCTATCGAAAACATTATTCTTAAAGAAGACACATTAAAAGTACAAACTTCTAACTTTGAAGAAAAAAAACCAAAATATCAAAAAAAAGAAACAGGACCAGTCGGAGAAAATGTTCTTTTTGGGCGTGACATAAAAGGAGAAGTGACACCACTAAATTCGATAAATTATGAAATAGATAATATAACAGTTGAAGCACTCATTTTTGGAGTAGAAGCCGAACCGAAAAAAGACTTCTTCATTATAACTTTGAAAATAACTGATATGAATACCAGTATGTATGCAAGCTTATTTTTAAGAGATGAACAAAAATTTATAGACCTATCCAAAAAACTAAAACCCAATATGTGGGTTAAAATAAATGGTTATATTAAAAACAATGCCTTTCGTAAAGACTTAGTTTTAAATATTAGAAGCATTGAAAAAATTGATAAAGTAATTGACGAAATAACTGATGATGCTGAAGAAAAAAGAGTAGAATTACATACTCATACCATGATGAGTCAAATGGATGGAGTAGTAACATTAGAAGATTTAATTAAACGTGCCAAAAAATGGGGACATAAAGCCATCGCCTTTACCGATCACAATGGCATTCAAACATTCCCAGCTTTAGCACATCATGAAGGTGAAATAAAAATTATCTATGGTGTTGAGTTATCAATGATCGATGATGAAGTTGACTTAGTAAAAAGAGCAGATGATTCTAATCTCTTAGATAACACTTATGTAGTATTCGATTTTGAAACAACAGGATTCAACGCCGGTGGAGGAGATCAAATAATCGAAATAGGAGCAGTCAAAATAAAAAATGGCGAAATAATAGATCGTTTCGATAAATTTATCAATCCCCATCGTCCTTTACCAAAAACAATTGTAGAATTAACAAATATTACTGATGATATGTTAAAAGATGCCCAAACTGAAGAAGAAGTAGTAAAAGAATTTATGGATTGGTATCAAGATTTACCAATGGTCGCGCATAATGCTAAGTTTGATACCTCATTCTTGGAAATGGCCTATCTAAAATATAACCTAGGAACATATACAAACCCAGTTTTAGATACTTTACAATTATCAAGAATGTTAGATCCTGAAGCCGCTAGACATTCACTATCAGCTTTAGTAAAAAGATATGAAGTGCCATGGGATGAAGATGCTCATCATCGAGCAGATTACGATGCTGAAGGAACTGCCTATATTTTTAATAAAATGTTAAAACGATTGGATGCTAAACAAATAAAAAAAATGAGTCAAATCGAGCAACTAGTTTCTAAAGATGAAATCCATAAATTTGGAGAATTATACCACGTAAATATATTAGTAAAAAATCAAACAGGTTTAAAAAATCTCTTTAAAATAGTATCCTATGCCAATTCCAAATATCTTTATAAAACCCCTAGAATATTAAAAAGTGAAATAGAAAAACTACGTGAAGGATTATTAATAGGATCTGGATGTGGCAATGGAGAAATATTTAGACAAGCCAGAAGTAAAAGCGACGAAGAAGTTGGAGATTTAATGAACTTTTATGACTACATCGAAGTTCAACCTCCTGAAGTATATCATCACCTAATCGATTTAGAAGATTTTAGAAATGAATATGAACTACAAGAAAATATTAGCAAAATAGTTAGAATTGCCAAGAAAAAAGGCAAAATTGTTGTCGCAGATGGTGATGTTCATCATCTAGATAGAAAAGATAAAATTTATCGTGAAATAATAGTTAACCAAAAAGTCCCTGGAGGAGGAAGACACCCTTTAAATAGAAAACAAATTAAAGAAATACCATCTCAACACTTTAGAACAACAACTGAAATGTTAAACGATTTTGCTTTCTTAGGAGAAGATATAGCTAAAGAAATAGTAATAACTAATACTAACAAAATAGCCGAAGAAATAGAAAATATTATCATTGTTCCAGATACAGGTGGAATTCCATTTTCACCTAGATTTGAAAACAGTGTAGAAGAAATGAAAGAGCGAGTTTATGGCAAAGCTCACGAAATATATGGTGAAGAATTACCAAAAATAATTGATGATCGTATCAATAGTGAGCTAACTGGAATAATAAAAGGTGGATTTGATTCAATCTATTTAATTGCTCAAAAACTAGTATCAAAATCTAACAGTGATGGTTATAATGTTGGTTCACGTGGATCTGTAGGATCAAGTTTCGTAGCAACAATGCTTGGAATTACTGAAGTAAACCCACTTCCTGCCCATTATGTTTGTCCAAATTGTAAAAAAAGTATCTTCGAAGATGAAAATGGTAGAGCATATGGAATGGATTATCCATCAGGATTTGATTTGCCTGATAAAATATGCAGCTGTGGGACTCCATTTAGAAAAGATGGCCAAGACATGCCATTTGCAACATTCCTAGGATTTAATGCTGATAAAGTTCCAGATATAGATCTTAACTTTTCAGGGGATTACCAAGCTAAAGCCCATGAATATACTAAAGTATTATTTGGAGAAGATCATGTCTTTAGAGCAGGTACCATAGGAACAGTTGCAGACAAAACAGCATATGGATTTGTTAAAGGATATTTTGAAGATCGTGGAATAACAAACGTAAAACCATTAGAAATAGAACGTTTAGCAATCGGAGTAACAGGAGTAAAAAGAACAACAGGTCAACATCCTGGAGGAATAGTAGTAGTGCCAGACTATAAAGATATCTTTGATTTCACACCATATCAATATCCTGCCGATGATACAACCGCCGAATGGTATACAACCCATTTCAACTATCATGATATAGAATCATGCTTACTTAAACTGGATATACTTGGACACGATAATCCAACCATTTTCAAAATGCTTGAAGAACTTACAGGACTAAACCCTAATGACGTTCCAATGGATGACAAAGAAGTAATGAGTCTATTCGCCTCTACCAAAGCATTAAATGTTACACCAGAACAAATTAATTGTGAAGTTGGATGTCTAGGTTTACCAGAATTTACTAAATTTGTAATTGGAATAGTTTTAGAAACAAAACCAACAACCTTCGCAGAATTAGTAAAAATATCCGGATTATCACATGGAACCGATGTTTGGAATGGAAATGCCCAAGAATTAGTAAAAAATGGTACCCCATTCAAAGATGTAATTGGTTGTCGTGACGATATAATGGTTTACCTAATGAACCAAGGATTAGAGCCTCTTCAAGCGTTTAAAATAATGGAGTTCGTTCGTAAAGGAAAAGCCCATAAAGACCCAGAACAATGGCTTAAATATAGAGGCATTCTAAAAGAAAATAACATTGCTGATTGGTACATAGAATCATGCCATAAAATAAAATACATGTTCCCAAAAGCCCATGCAACAGCCTATGTTACAGCAGCATGGTGTATAGCATGGTT
>CAZEAD010000008.1:14820-16598 GCA_964510115.1 uncultured Mycoplasma sp. | reverse complement strand
GCTTCAACAAAACTATCATCAAAATTAACAGTTATCCCATAATTTTTTTTCAAATAAACCATCTTAAATGCTAAAGGACTAAGATTAGAACTTAGCAAACATTTTCGATAGCTTTCACGATCCAAATCATTAGTTCTAATATAACAAGAAAATCTTCCTACAACTTCTGGAATTATTCCAAATTTTTCAAAATCTTGATCAATATATGGTTCCAAACTATCTTTACCAACTCGTTCCTCACGAATTTTATCTATACCCATAAAAGCTCCAACACAAACAATTGTTAAACAAGAAGCATCAAAAACAATAGCATCTTTTCCAATTTCCGCTTTATAAGTAATATTTCTCTTTCCACCACGCAAAATCTTTAAAAGAGCCTGCTGAACATTTATCGTTCTAAAAGCACTTTGCTTACTATCAGCATTAATAACAAGTTTATCAAATTCATCAATAACCAATATACCCTTTTGAGCTAATTCTAAATCCCTATCAGCCTCTTCATAAAGCAATAATAACATATCATCCACACTAGCTCCAACATACCCAGTTGCAGTATACTGATTAGCATCCACTATAACCATAGGAATATTACAATATTTAGCATATTTTTCAATCATTTCTGTCTTGCCAGTCCCAGTATTACCAAATATTAAAATATTTTGTTTTTCTCTCGAAATAATATCATTATCTAAGCCATTATTAATTAAACCTCTATTATAATCAAGAGCCACCAATAAGTTTTTTAAAGGTTCATCCTGGGCAACAACAGAAGAAGAAATTTTATTATAAAGTGTTATTACATCAAAATTATTAACATTTTCATCTGAAGCAGCGTCATCACTAATAGAAAAATACTTATTATCAAATAAATTAGATAAATAACTAATAATATTCTGATCAGAAATAAGATTTAAATTAATTTTTCCATGCAACATATTACAACTATAAAAACCATCTTGTTCGCTATATTCATAATCATCATAACTCATAACTTCTAAAAACAAATCTTCCATATTCTCAATATGAATATTATAATTTAATTCACCTAAATCATAGCTTGATAAAACAACTACATAATCTGAAGAAATATCCATATCATCTTCAGACAATATATTAAAACTATCCTCATTTAAAATATTAAGAGGTTCTATCGATTCAGTATTAATAACTCCAAATTTTAAAATATCGCCATCAATATAAGCATTACCAACAGCCATACCAGAATACAATAAATAATAAGAAGGTCCACCAGAACCTTTAGAAGATATATATCTATATACGTATCCAACTTTCAAACCATACATAAAAATCCCCCCATAGTTGAAAATATACAATAACATAGATTATTAAAAATTTCAACTAATTTAAATAAACAAATTTAAATATTACCATAAAAAATATGTTATTTTATAATAACATATCTAACTATTTTATTTGATTTAAAAAATCCTTAGATTTTAAATACAATCCTGTATATCTAGCATAATAATTTTCTAAAAAATCATTAATTTCCATCTTATTTTTCATCAAAACAGATAACTCTTTTATCTTAGAAATATCAACATAATAAAACATTCTCAAAAGTTTAACAGTTTTGGCATCAACAATATATTGATTAGTATAACAATTTTTACACAAATAACCACCATCATCAGAACTAATAGTTATTATATCTTCTACTCTATTACATTTAGCACATCTATCCAAAACAGGTAAAACACCTAAAAAAGCTAAATATTTTAACTCAACAATATTAGTAATAACCATTGCATCAAAAC
>CAZEAD010000008.1:0-14810 GCA_964510115.1 uncultured Mycoplasma sp. | reverse complement strand
TCAGCCTCCACCGTCATACAGAACGGCACGCCGTAATTTTCAAAACAGCCTTCTCTAAAATTTCAAAAACTTTCAAAGGTTCATACTCTTTCATAACTTGTACAGCCAAATCAAACAAATAAGTCAAATATCCAATTTGTTTTAAATCTGTTTTAACATTTCCCAAATCATTTAAAAGTTCAACATCTACTAAAGTAGATAATCCATCTTTTTTATAGTAAACATTAAAATTAGCATAAACAAACTTCTGACATACACTTCTGAACTTATTCTTTATATTTCTGCATCCCTTAGCTAAAATACCTATATTTCCATATTGTGTTAAAACATGTAAAATCTTACTACTTTCACCATAATACGTTTCATTTATTACTATTCCTTTTATTTTCTTGATCTGCATTACTTTCATTCTCCATCTGTTTTAATAACAAATAATATCTTAAATCACCAGTTTGTTTAAAAGCATCCCATAAAAATTTATCCATTAATATCACCTAATAATATTATGGTAAATCAATCCAAAACTTAATCATCAGATTCAATAATTTCTAAATCTTTTAAACTACCCTCACGATTTCTCCAATTTTCCACAGTTTTTACAAACAACTCTAAATAAACTTTTTTACCAAAAAATTTTTCAATATCCACTCTTGCACTAGCACCAATATTCTTAAGCATAGAACCATTTTTTCCAATAATAATTCCTTTTAAATTATCCCTATCAACCACTATTAACGCTTGAATACTAATACTATTCTTTTGAAAATTCATACTTTCAACAATACACGTAACAGCATGTGGAACTTCCTCTTTTGTATAAAGAAGAACCTTTTCTCTAATAAGTTCCGCAACCATAAACCTTTCTGAAACATTAGTTATAACATCATCAGAAAAATATTTAACATCAGAAACTAAATTATCTTTAATAACCTTTAAAAGTTCCGAAACATTATCCCCATTTAAAGAAGAAATTGGCACAATATCAACAAAATCATACTCATCTTTTATTTTAACAATTTCTTCAATCAATTTATTCTTATTTATTTTATCAACTTTATTTAAAACTAAAATAACTTTTTTCTCATCCTCTTTTAATCTTTTTAAAATTTTTTTATCATTAGGACCATATCCACTAGCAATATCAACTAAAAAAAGAACTAAATCATTATCAAAACTATCATAAGCTTTTCTATTCAAAACTTCCTCTAACTTTGTATTAGACTTTTGAATACCTGGAGTATCCACAAAAATAATTTGACAATCATCCTCATTATAAATACCCAAAATATTACTTCTTGTCGTGCCAACTTTATCTGAAGTAATAGCAATTTTTCTATTCATCAAACGATTAAGAAGAGTACTTTTTCCAACATTAGGACGTCCTACTATACTAACAAATCCTGATTTCATAAAATATCCTCACTTGAAAAAGGAATAGGACATAAATCCTTAACTATATATTTCTTAACCTCACCAGAAGAATTATAAACATAAACCAAAGAATAAGGATCAAAAAAATCTACAAAAAACTGTCTACAAAGCATACAAGGCATAGCATAACTATCTCCAGAACTCATAATATGAATCTCTTTAAAATCACCTTTAGTATATCCATTACTAATAGCATTACAAATAGCATTTCTTTCAGCACAAATAGTTCCCCCATAAGATGATGTCTCAACATTTACTCCATAAAACATTTTCCCATCATTCACGACTACTATAGCACCAACACAAAATTTAGAATAAGGAGCATAAGCCCTATTTATTAAACTTTTAAGTTTTTCTTCCATCACAATCACCCAAACTAAATATTATCTTTTCCTTTTTTACTAGAAAACTTTTTACTTTCCAAAATTTCATCTTGCATAGCAAACATTTTTTTCTCATCTTCCTTGTTCATATGATCATAACCAAGTAAATGCAACAAACCATGAACTGCTAAAAAAGATAATTCCCGAGCCACACTATGATTATATTCCAAAGCCTGACTTCTAGCTTTATCAATTGAAATATAAATATCTCCAAGCATCCTAACATCAGTAAAATCTTCACCCTCAAAATCTTCTAAAGCAAAACTAATTACATCAGTAGGTCTATCAATATTCCTATAATCCCTATTAATTCCATGAATATAATCATTATCCACGACAATAACTGTAAAATAAACATTCTTAAGTTTTAAATACTTAACAGCATGTTTCAAAATCTTTTTCAAATATTTCATCTCTTTAACAGTAACAGAATCAGTTTCTTTATAAATAGAAAACTTTCCTAAGGAATTAAAAACCATATCAAACCTCCTACAAGTAAAATAGTAACTATATCCAAAACAATATCCGATTTACACTTTAAAGGAAGCTTATCATATAAAAATCTAGCTATTTTATAAACAAAATATCCTACTAAAGCCCCAATAACATTGAGTAAAATATCATCAATATCAAAAACACGTCCTATTATAAGTTGTGTCACCTCAATTGATAAAGATGCTATAACAGATAAAATAACAACAACTAAAGCTTTATTAGTCTTTGTATACTTAGTGGCAAAAAAACCAAAAGGTAAAAAAAGCAAAACATTTCCTAAAATATTTTTATAAAACAAATAACTTCCAAAATTATATCTAAATATTTCCTTAAATGGTATATAGTTATGCGTACTCCAACTTACATCTTGAAAAGTAACTGCTTGGAAAAGTAAAAGAACATAAACAATAAAAGCCAACATTAATATTTCTTCATAAAGAACTATTTTTCTTTTTGTATTAATAAGATAAACAATCCTAAGAGAAGTAGCAATTATAACTGAAATAACTACCATTGGCCAAGAAAAACCTAACAATTCTAAAGCAGCATCACGCATCTCTACTAACATTAAATCACCTTACTTCATCTTCTACCTCAGGCATTTTAGCATCAACTATCTTAGCAATATCTTCATAAACTTTGAAAAATACCTCTATATCCATTTTATCACTAGTTGTCTTAATTTTCAAAGTTTTTTGACTAATAATATATTCCTCATCATCAAGCCTTTTTTCTATTGCTTCTTTAGCCAGATCCTCCAAAATAATTTGCAGATCCTTTTTAGAATACTTTTTAGAAACCTCCTTACTAACTATTTCTTGTTCTTTAGAAATTTGAAAAAATCCCAAATCAATAGTTTTACTCTTATTAATAAGTTTTTTACTTTTATATTTAAAAATAACAAAATCTTTTCCTAAGATATTAACTTTATATTTAATCTCACTACGATTTTCCAAAACTTTATCTAAATATTTAAACTTCTTCCCCAAATTAACCTTATACCACACCTCAGCATAAACTTTACCATATGATGAAACACTACCAACAACCTCACCATTTCTTTCAATATAACCACTTACAATAACCTCACCCTTACTAACATAATCCCCTTTATTTTTAATAATTGATCCCGCATCAACATCCATATCCACAATCATTCCATTTTTTAAAGCCACAATATCCTTTGGAGAACTAACATAATTATCTTTAGAATCTTTTACCCTAGGAATTACCGAAATATTATAAAAAACCCCATTACTTTTAATCTCAATCCATTCAATAACATCTTTATTATTTTCCTTTATCTTTAAAGAAATATCACGAAGCTCTTTAAAACTTTTCTTGAAACTATAAATAGTCAAACCATTTTTCTTAAGTTCACTATTTATAAGATTTACAACCTCCTTACTAGAACTATCTATTCTAATAAAAAAAACCATCTTTGATAAAAAAATAAGTAAAACAAATCCTAAAATAACAAAAGAAAAATAAATCTTATACTTTTTAAGTAAAGAAAAAAATAATCTTTTCCCCTTAACACTAATAACATTAATTTCATAACTAGTCTTTATTTTTTTAATACTTTCATATCCTAAATAATCAACTTCAATAACCACTCTATTACGATAATACTTAATATCATAAATATTAATTTTAAGTCTAAAAATTCTCGTCAAAAAATCTTTAACACGTTTACCCTTTATTTCAACCAAAAAAGTATTTTTAACCATTAATTCATCTCCAATAACACAATATTTCCATTAATTAAAACCTCATTATCCATAAGTTTATTAATTACCAAATCATTACCTTTAATCTTTAAAACAAACTCTTTACAATCAATCAAAATACAATTATCATCAAAAACTAATATATCTTTATAATTCATGACATCTACTTTTCTTTTTGAAACAATTACTCTTACTTTTTCATCTTTAACATATTGCAATATATTTTTAAACATAACATCACCTAAAAAATTATATGTTTAAAATCAAAAAAAAAGATGTTTTCACATCTAATCATCATCAGAAGAAACAATATTTTTATAATCATCATACTGTTTCTTTTTATATACTTTTCCATATCCTTCATAAAAGTTTTCTTCTGATAAGAAAGTAAAATCTTTATCAGTAATAGATTCCAATTCATTTTTAGAATTCAAAATTAAACTTAAAGAAGCTAACTTCTTTTGTAAATCAAGCTTTTTCCTATTATCATTCTTCATAATACGAACCGCTACCATATCAACAATAGAAGCCACTATCCAAATAGCAAAAACCAGTGTTGTAGCTTCAATTAACACTAGTAATGTTTCATTACTATAAACTGAAGAACGCAATGTAATATCAATATCGTTTTTTGTAATAATATCCAAAGATAAAATAAACAAAAACACCATAATCAAAAACGCTACAACATTAACAACTTTAGCAAATCTCGATAAAGTATGATCAAGAATACTCTTAACAAATAACAAAACAGCCACAATAAGCATACACAAATAAGATATATAATTAGGAAAATAAAGAGCTAAAAATATCTTATCTACAATAGAATCCATAAGTACTCCCAGTGAAGGAAAATACTTTAAAATAACAAATATACTGATTACAAAATAAATAATCCCTACTACAATTTTAATAATAGGTTTATTTATTTTAATATTAATTAATAAAACAGCGATAGTTAAAATTAAAATAATAAACAAACTAATAAAAAAAGGTGAAGTTACAATAATATTAAATAAATTACTAATAAGATCAAAAACTGATAAATATTCCATTTAACTTCACCACCTTTTTATTCTATATTTTTTCTTCCCCTATTAATTTAAAAATAAACAACGTTTGCAAATTATTAGTACCTCTAGTACAAGTAATCAAAGTCATAGTAGTATAATTTAAATTTCGATAAATTCTTGCAGTTCCTGTTTTCTTCTGATTATATTTACTAACCAATTGGTAATTATATTTAACATTATTATAATAAACGTAAGCCTTATCTCCAACTTCCAATTTATACAAATTTCTAAAAAAGCAATTCCAAGCATTTCCTGTATGTCCTGCTAAAATAAAATTACCTTTCTTCACATCAGGATATTTTGAAGAAGGCATAATTGCAATATTTTTATCGACATTGTTCTCTTTCGATTTCATACTTGCAAACCCTCTTATTAGTTTGATTTTTGGTATCTCCAATCTTCCAACATAATAAGAACGATTAACAAACTCCTCTACAACCTCGCCAGTATCATTAATAACAGGCTTTGAATCATTAAGTTCCTCATCAGGAGTTCCATCATCACCCTCAATTTCTTGAGGAATTCCGGTAAGTTCAAAAGAGACTTTTTCATAAACTTCAGCTTTTCTAGACATTAAATAATTACCAGAAATAATTAAAACACCAATTAAAAATAACCATACCCCAATTAGAATACGTTGCTTCTCAGTAAAATGAATACGATTTTTCAAATCAACAATTTTTTTTCTAATCTCTTTCATAAACATTCCTACCATTAATAATAGTTTACAACATTTTAAAATATAAGTAAATAACTTCTAAATTACTATTTTCTACTTTATACCAAATAAAAAGAAAATTTTATTCAAATTTAAATATTAAATAAAACTTTCTTATATCATAAACATTTCAATTGTTTAAAATTATTTGCTTATTTCTACTACTTTAATATCATAACTACCATTAGGACTTTCAACTGAAACAATATCTCCAACTTTATGTCCCATTAAAGCTTTAGCAATTGGTGACTCATTAGAAATCTTACTTTCAAAAGGATCTGCTTCTTGACTACCTACAATCCTATATTCGTCAATTTCATCTTCATCATCAACATAAGAAATTTTAACAGTATTACCAACTCCAACAACATCAGTAGATACTTCCTCAATAATAGTTACATTGTCTACAATAGCTTGTAATTTTTTTATTCTTGCTTCCAACTCTGCTTGATCATTTCTTGCAGCATCATAATCAGCATTTTCAGATAAATCTCCTAAAGCTCTAGCTTCTTTAATAGCAGTTATATTTTCAGGGCGCTTAACATTTATTAAATAGTCAAGCTCCTCTTTAATTTCCTCAAAACCTTCCTTTGTTAAATAAATTTTCTTTTGTGTCATAATCCACTCACCTCTTTGCATTAACTTCTAAAAGAATACTATAATTTAACCTTTTTGTCAAGACATTCCACCTCAAAACTAACTCTCAAAAAAGAGTTTTTAGGAATAGACTGATCCACTTTTAACCATAATATTTCTTTCGGATGATTAGCACACGAAACACTTTCCATATCCTGATTATATATCTCATCACAAACCATATCATAACTAAATCCATTAGGTCCAAAAATATGAATTGCATCTCCAACTTTAAAATAATTTCGTTGCTCAATCTCAATCATCTTTTTATTTGTATCATAACCCTTCACTATACCTAAAAAATCCTGATTAGAAATCTCGTTTCTTCCCAAATAATATTGATCAAAAGCAGTATTCTTATGATCAAAAAACTGGCTACTAGAAGTTCTATTAGCAACACGAGCCAATATAACTTCTTCTTTTTTTACTAACTCATCAGAGTAGCTATTATTATAATATGCATCAATTAATTTACGATAACTACTAATTACTGTTGCAATATAATAAGCACTTCTCATTCTTCCTTCAATCTTTAAAGATCCCACTCCAATTTCTATTAAATTCTTAATATGCGAAGCCAGATTTAAATCCTTACTTGCAATAGAAAACTCTTTTTTTCTTTTTTTATCCAAATCAAAACTAAATCTGCATACTTGAGAACAACCACCACGATTAGAATCTCTATTAGTAAAATAGTTAGAAAGCAAACATCTACCACTTACACAAGTACACATAGCACCATGTAAAAATACTTCTAAATGCGCATGAGTATTTAAATAAATATCTCTTATTTCCTCTTTCGATAACTCCCTAGCTAAAACAATTCTATCTACCCCTTGCATCAAAAAAAACTTAACAGCCTCAACATTAGAAGTAGATGCTTGTGTACTTAAAAATATAGCTAAATTCTTACAATTATTCTTAATCCAAGGAATTAAAAAAGGATCTGCAATAATAACAGCATCAACTAAAATATCATCAAGCTCTCTAAGATAATCATAAACACCATCAATATCTTCTTCATGGAACAAAATATTAACAGTAACATAAATCTTTTTACCCAAACGATGTGCATAACTAATAGCTTCTCTTATCTCATCAATATCAAAATTAGAAGCATTAGCACGTAAACTAAAACGCTTCCCACCAATATAACAAGCATCAGCCCCATATAAATAAGCAATCTTAAGTCTTTCCAAATCACCAGCCGGAGCAAGTAACTCTATTTTTTCCATCCCAAATCACCTCGCACACTATCAATTTATTTAACTTTATATATCGTTTTCTTATTTAAAAAACCACTATCTAAATCATCAAAAAGTTCATCAAGTTCCATTCCATCATAATTATCATTAACCAAAGCATCATTATAAGTCTTAATAACTATTAAAAAATTATCATGAGGCAAATTGAACTCATCCAAAATACCATAATCAAGAACTTTCAAATCTTTCAAATAATCAAAACTATTTAAAATAAAATCCGATCTAAAAACAGTCCCATTATCATTTTCCATAACAGAATACTTTTTACCCTCAAACAACAAATCATGATTTTTTTTAAAAGAAAAACTTTTAATATGATCAAAATAATCTTTAACAAGTTTTCTTTTTGAAAAAGCCATCATCTGATATCCAAACAAATTAACATACAAAGAAACATTAACCTTCTTTTTTATATTAACCATTTCCAAAGCAGTTATCTCAGAAGGCAAAACAATCCCTTTGACACCAAATGATTCATAATAATTACAAGTACTAGAATTATTAACCAAATAATTTTGATTAAGTATTAAAGGTAAATCTAATCCTTCTTCCAAAACAATATTCAAAAGACCCAAATCATAAAAAAGAATACCCTTTATTCTCAATTTAACAAGCTCTCTTAAAATCCTCTTCAAATCTTTCAAATCATCTTGAAAAAAATTAGCATCAAGTTGCAAATAAAAATCTACATCAGAATACTTATTTATCAAATCCTTTAAAGTTTTAAGTGAAACACTCTTAGTAATACAACTAGAAAACTTATCAATACTAAAAAGAAATGCGTTACAACCCGCATTTATATAATCATCCAATTCTAATTCAGTTGGTTTTACAATTAACTCCATTTAAAAACCTCCATCTTTACTACTTCTTTTTTCTGTAACAGCTATCCCATCTCCTACATCAAAGAAAACTGTCTTATATTTTACATTATCTTGTAGAAAAAAGATATAGTTTTTAATTTTTCTTACTAATTGTCTAATATTTCTACTTTCAATATCATCAGGATTCTTCATAACATAACCATGAAAATTAATATTATCAGTAACTATTGCTCCATTATCATTCAAATTATTTTCAAAACGATTAAAAATATCTAAATTTTTACTTTTCGCAGCATCAATAAATATCAAATCAAACTTTTCTTTTAATTTAACATCCAAAGCATCTTTATATATTAAAGTAATTCGATCCTCCAAATCAAACTTTTTTATATTTTTAATAGCTTCCATATAACGTTCCCTATTTTTTTCAATACTTACAATCTTAAGATCAGGAGAAGAAAGAGCCATCATAATTGCTGAATACCCTACGGCAGTTCCAATTTCTAAAACAGTTTTAACATTTCTACGTAAAATAAGGCTAGTAAGAAAATCAATACCATCATCCATCATAATTGGAACACCATTTTCCAAAGCAGTTTGCTTTAAAATTCTAATATTGGTATAAATATCATTTACCACTCTAACCACTTTCCCTCTTTTTTCAACTTAGCAATAATAGCTTCATGTTCACTATTAGTTTTTGTAAAATATATTTTCCCATTTTTATCAGAAACATAATAATAATTATCTGAAGCAGTAGGATAAATAACAGCCAAAATAGACTGTTTAGAAACACATGCAATTGGACCAACAGGTAACTTACCTTCCATTTTAGGTCCCCTAGTATTATAAAGATTAAAAGTATCAAATTCAGCTTGAGTAAGACTTCTCTCAGCCATAGAAACTTGAAAAGCATAATAAGTAGTAGCATCTATTCCTAAACTCATTCCATCTTCTAATCTATTATAGAAAACACCAGCAATGCCTTTTCTACTTTCTTCATCAATTCCCTCAAGTTCAGTCATTGAAGCCATTGTTAAAATCTGACTAATACTATACTTACTGTCTAAAATAATATCTTTATAAGGAGTAAGAACCTCATTCATTTCATCTAACATCTTCTTAAAAATATCTTCGGCTGAAACATCACGACCATTAAAACGATAAGTATCAGGGAACAAATACCCCTCAAGAGGATAATAAATATTCTTATTTAAAATATCAGAAGTAATAAACCAATAATCTTTAATTAACTTATTTAAATAATCTTTATTTTTTAATAAATTCAAAACATCTTCTTCACTATTATCAGTGTTGTTTGCAATCACTTTAGCATAATCTTTAACACTCATTCCTTCACGAAATGTAATTTCAATTTCATTTTCATTAACTCCACCACGAGATAATTCCAAAACAACTTCATCTAAATCCATACTAGGATTTAAATAATAAGTTGCAGCATAAATATTATTAACATCTTTAATTTTTAAATAAAACTTAAAAACTCTTTCATTTTTAATTAAACCATTTTCTTTTAACAAGAAAGCTATATCATCACGCGACATACCAGGTTCAATTACTAATTTAACTGTTTCTTTACTATCACTTACAGAAGAAGTTAAAGAAAACCACAAAATCACTAATACTAAAATAGATACAACCAATAAAGATCCCAGAATAATTAATATATTCCTAATTCTTTTCTTCATTTGCATCACTACCATCCTCTTGTAAAGCTTGAAGGGCAACTTCAATAACCTTCCATTCTTTTTCAGTAGTAATTGGTTCTAATTTAACCATATCATCAACTACTGTAACAATAGACCCATATGCCCTAATATTTCCATTTTCATCCACACTATTATCAGTATAAGCCAAATAATGCTTACCTGTTTCATTAGAATCAAACTCTAATAATTTATAAAATGTAGCCTTTTCCCCAGCTTCATTAAATCCAATAAACATATCACTATCCATATCTTTAGTAGCGATTTCTTGACGAACCTCTTCTTTTATTTTATCTAAATCTTTCATAATTATTTTTCCTTTCTATCTAAATAAGATTGCAATATAATAACTGCTGAAACTCCATCCTTAACTTTTTTTCTTTTTTTCCTAGACATATCAGCTTGAACTAAAACCTGATTAGCCAAACTAGTAGTTAATCGTTCATCCTCAAGTTCAACAGGAAGTAAAACAAACTCTTCCAATTTCTTTTTAAATTCTAAAGTTTCAACAGCCCTAAAACCACAACTATTATTCATATTTTTAGGGAATCCTAAAACTAACTTTTCAATTTTTTCTTTTTCAACAATTTCTTTTAATTCTTCTAATAATTTTTCTTCATCATCATAACGCAAATTAGCATAAAAAGTAGCAACAATACCTAATTTATCTGAAATAGCTAAACCCAAAGATTTAGCTCCTAAATCAAGACCAAGATATCTCATTTACATCCTTCAAATAATTTTTTAATAAAGCTTCTATAAGCTTCTCTCTTTCAATACTAACAATACGTTTACGAGCATTCCTATAATTAGAAATATAAGATATATCACCAGTCAAAAGATAACCAACAATTTGATTAATGCCATTATAACCTTTCTCATCTAAATCATTCTTAACACGATATAATGTTTCTGTAATCATATAATTTTCAACTTCTTCGATATTAAACATCATCGTTTTATCCATATTAACTCCTCCAATATATCTATAAACATTTTAACATTATCTATTTAAATTAGCAATAACCAATAAAAGGAAGCTTAAGCTTCCTTTATACTTGAAATATAATTATTTACTTTAACTGCCCAAGTTGAACTATTTGTACCAGTGTACTTCTTTTGCATTAAAACAGCAGTATCCAAACCCTTAGCAACATAATTTTTACCTAAATTCTTAATAAAATGATCTATTCCTTCATCAATAGTACTATAAGCTTTATAAGATCCACCATTACAACTTGGTTTACCTTTAACACCACCAATATTATTACAAGCTCTAACTAAATAACTACATGTCCATTTACATCCAGTTTCATGAAGCGAAATAGCTACAGCTAAATATGGATCAACTCCATATTTCAAAGATTTTGTTGCAAAAACCATTCCCTTTCCAGACAAAGTAGAATTAAGAGAACGATTAAGTTTATTAGCAAGCTCATCCAAAGTAAGACCATCATAAACAATATCTTTAACAACCTCAGAATCTTTATTAACATCAAAAGACAAAGTCTTCAAACTATCAGGTATTTCACTAGGAATATTTTCCCTAACTTGAGCTTGTACATTATCGATATGAACATTATATCCAATTACCACTAATGATCCTAAAAACAATACAAGCATCATAAAAAACGTCATAAATTTTTTCATAAATTCACCTCGTTACTTTATAACAAAAATTATATCATACAATATAATAAAATTCAAATTTTATTAAAAAAGAACAATAATAAGAAAATATCATCATTTATATACTAACGATTAATAATACGACGAACATTATCAATATAAGAATCTGCCTTTGGTAAAACAACCCCATCACAAGATAAAAATCCATTTTTCTTTAAATAATCAAACGTTCTTTCACAACTAGGATAAGCACTAACAAATTTACCAAGTAATTCATAAGTAACTAAAACAGCCTTATCAAAAATTTCTTCATTACTATATCCATAATTATTTTTTTCAACCATTCTCAAAACAACAGCACGTAAAACTTTATAAAAAAGCTTTGATTCATCATTTTTTACACAAATACAAGACTCATTATCAAAAGATGACTCACTATCACAAGAATTAGAATTCATATATTCATTAAATTTTAAATCCGCAAGATCTAAAACTTCTTCTTTATAAACATTCTCTTCATAAGACTGCACCAAATAATAATTTTGCCATTCATTAAGAATTTGCAAATCCTTTTTAATAGGTCTTAAAGCCGAACTTTTAATATACTCTTTAGCAGAATTATAAACATTAGCTAACCATATATAATCTTTTAAAGTTTTTTGATACAAATCATCAAATTCATTCATAATACAACCCCCATAAAAACATACAAATTATAGCATAAAATAAAACAAAAGTCAATCAAATCAAACAAAACTTACTATTGGCTAAGCCTAAAGATGTCCAATCTAAAACTTTAAATTTATCCGCTGATACATAAACTCCTTTACCATCAGTGGCATTTTGTAATCCTGTACAGTGTGAAAACATATTCGTCATATCTGTTACTTTTGCTGTATTAAAACTAACTAAATTTAATTTAGTTAATGAAACACAATTATAAAACATATAAGCCATACTTGTTACTTGTGATGTATCAAAATGACTTAAATCTAAATTTGTTAACGAACTACACCCATAAAACATTGCACGAGTATTTGTAACTTGCGATGTATCAAATTTATCTAATCCTGTTATAGTAGTTAAAGCATTACAACCATAAAACATAAAGCTTATTTCTTTCACTTGTAAAGTTCTAAAATTACTTAAATTTATCGAAGTTAAAGCAATACAATTAGTAAACATAGCATGCATATTTGTAACTTGCGATGTATCAAATTTATCTAATCCTGTTATGTTAGCTAAACTATTACACTCATAAAACAGATAACTAATATTTTTTACTTGTGATGTATCAAAGTTACTTAAATTTAAGTTTGTTAATAAGCTGCAAAAACAAAACATGCCATACATATCTATAACTTGCGATGTATATAAATTACCTAAATCAATTACCTTAAAATTCATAGGATTTGTTTCATCCTCTGTTCCAAACAAATATCGACTATTAACTGGTGCTATTACTCCACCTTCTTGTCCTATTACTGCTATTTGATTAGAACCATTTGAATATACTTGCAATAATACTTTTCCATTATTTTGTTCCGAAACATCTATTGGATCTCCCAATTTATTATATACTAGTTCATTATAAGTTTTAGTAGTGTCAAAACTAATTGTATCAAGCGTATATAAAGCTATAAAATTATTAGCACTATAACCAGCTGAATTAGCTTTTTCTTTCCAATCTGTCGATAAGTTTATAATTTTTTCAAAGTTTAAATTACAACTACCATTCTGAGTAGCATTGTTTATTGTTAAAATATTAGTTTTTTTATCATATGAAGATTCTCCAGTTGTACATGAAAAGCTTTCAATTTGATAACCCGGTTTTACATCAAAGATAATTGTATTAATATGTTCTTTTAAAGTACCAACATCTGTCCCATCATCTTGTGCGAATATCCTGATTGATATTCTTCCTGCGGTTGATACTGTTAAACTTAAAGTATTTTGCCCTTCAACTTCATTAGTAAACAAAGCATAACTTGTAAATGTTGCTATTGAAAATAATGAAAGTACCACCAAAAAGAAAATGATAACATTCATCTTCTTTATTTTTTTAAGTGGGCTATTATTTAATGTACCCCCCCCCCTGACGAATATTTGTTTGCATAGTCTTTCCTCCTTGCATACAAAAAGTATGCTATTTTATTTATATATTTATCATAGCATACTTTATTTTTTTAGTCTAGATTTTTTTAAATCAAACAAAATTTACTCTTATCTAATCCTAAAGATGACCAATTTGAAACTTTAAACTTATCCGCTAATACATAAACTCCTTTACCATCAAGAGCATTTTGCAATCCAGTACAACCAGTAAACATATAACCCATGTCTGTTACTTTTGATGTATCAAAACTAACTAAATTTAATTTAGTTAATGAAGTACAATTATAAAACATAGCATGCATATTTGTAACATTTGAAGTATCAAAACTACTAAGATCTAAATTTACTAATTTATTACATCCAAAAAACATATAATTAGAACTCATTACCTGTGATGTATCAAAATTACTTAAATCTAGATTTGTTAGCGAACTGCATTCATAAAACATAGCATGCATATTAGTAACATTTGAAGTATTAAAACTACTAAGATCTAAATTTGTTAACTTACTACATTTATAAAACATATAATTAGAACTTATTAATTTTGATGTATCAAAACTACTTAAATTAAGACTAGTTAATGTATTACAATTATTAAACATGGCTGTCATACTTGTTACTTGTGATGTATCAAAGTTACTTAAATTCAAATTTGTTAACGATTGGCAATTATAAAACATACCAGTCATATCTGTTACCTGGAAAGTGTCTAGATTAGATAAATCTATTGTTTGAAATTTCATAATGTCAGTATCATTACATCCAAACAAATAACTACTAT
>CAZEAD010000007.1:0-19480 GCA_964510115.1 uncultured Mycoplasma sp. | reverse complement strand
TTTTTTGTTTTATATATATTTTTCATGGCAACCTCTTATTTAAACCTTTGATATCCCAGGCAATAGAAAGTGGATATATTCCATAATCATACCAGACTCTCGTGGACTTTAAGTTTTCTTGCAGTAATGTGTTTATAGTAGTTGTAAGTTTTTTTTCGGTTTTTGTTCTAGGATAGTTATCACTTAATACTGTTGCATAAATTCCTATTATATCGTTGGTTTTTAAAATGTTTTCTATGTTTTTAAGTTCTAGAGGGCCTTCTAGCTCTAATTCTTTTAATAATTTGCATACATATTTTTTGTTGTCACTAGTAAATATTTTAGTTAATTCTTCTTTTTTTCTTTCATATGATATTTGTTTTAAATATTCTTTATTTTCTTTAATAGCTTCTTTTAAGCTATCTTCGATTTTAAAATTGAGGTTTGCTGCAAAGCGTACTGCTCTTAGTATTCTTAGAGCATCTTCTTTAAGCCTTAGTTTAGGATTTCCAACCATTTTAATTGTTTTCTTTTTGATATCTTGAATTCCATTTAACAAATCTATTATTTTTCCATTTTTGTCCATACAAATTGTATTGATTGTAAAATCTCTTCTTAATAGATCTTGTTTTAAATCTGTTATATATTTGATTTTATTTGGTCTTCGGTTATCTATATAATTATATTCTTCACGCATAGTTGTTATTTCAACATCATATTCTTTATTTTTTATGAAAATGTTCCCATATTCGTAGGTTGTTGGATTTTCTTCTTTTAAAATTTCTATAACTTCTTTTGGGGTAGCTGATGTTGTTATATCAATATCTTGACTTGCTCTTTTTAATAAAAAGTTTCTGACATATCCTCCGACTATATAAGCTTCATATCCTTTACTTTCTAATTTATCTAATATATTGAAAATTGTTTTTTCCATGATACCTCCAAGTATATTATATAATAATTTGTATGCAAAAAAAAAGCCACTTGGCTTTTCTTTACTATTTGTTTACTGCTTCTTTTAAAGATGCTCCTGCTTTAAATGAAACTGCGTTTCTAGCAGCAATCTTTACTTCTGCTCCTGTTTGTGGGTTACGTCCTGTTCTAGCAGCTCTTTTTGATACAGCGAATGTTCCGAAACCTACTAGTGGAACTTTATCTCCTTTTACTAATGCTTCTGTAACTGCTTCTAATGTAGCATCAAGTGCACGTCCAGCGTCAGCTTTTGTAAGACCAGTTTTTGTAGCAACAGCCTCAACTAATTCAACTTTTTTCATTTTTTTATTACCTCCTTAAATGTTAAGCACTCTAGTCTTTATGCTTACATATATAAATTAGCATGTATTTTAAACAAAATCAAGGTATTTTACAGGTTTTTTGCGTTTTTTACCTTCTTTTTTTTTCATATATTGAAGTTAATTTTATTTTATGTTATATTATTGTTAAGATAAGGAGAAATAAAAATGAAAAAGAAGTTAATTTTATCAATTTTTGCAATTATTATTTTAGTTTGTTTAGTAGTAGGAATTACTTATGCTGCTAGTAATTACCAAATTTTTAGTGGAGAAAATAAAATAGGCACTGGGCAAATAACTTTTTCTTATTCTGAACCTGTTAATAATCTTATGCTCACATATGATGGGAGTGTTACTGATGATGTTGCTCAAACCTCAAGTAAATATTTTGAGTTTTCAGTTAGTGCCTCTGCTACTGGAGTAGTTGATCTTGATTATTATATTTATATGACTCCAAGTGATGGTAATACTTTAGGATCAGATGTTGTTAAAGCTTATTTAACTAGTGTTAACGATCCTTCTGATCCAGTTACAAGTGAAGTTAGAGCATTCGTTGATGGACCAAAACTATTAACTGAACTTAAAAAATTTGATGTTGCTAATTATACTGAAACTACTTCTAGTACTATTAATGATTTATTAGTTAATTCTGCTAATTTTAGTTTCAATAATAATAGTGCTACTCAAACACATTATTACAGATTAAGATTATGGGTTAAAAATGATTATACTTTCGATCCTACTATTACTGATAATAGTTATGTTATTCAAAGTAAAACTTTTAAGTTTAAAATTAACGTTGCTGCAAAAAATGCTGATGTTAATGCTTAATTAAAAACCTCTAGTGATAGAGGCTTTTTTTATGGGATTTTATTATAATACTATAGCAATCATGTTGTTAGAACCTTTGTTAACGATTTTAGTCATTGTTGTTTGGAGTTTATAGCGAACGTTTTCTGGCATCATAGCTATTTTAGAACGAATACCTTCTTGGACTATAGAATCTATGCTACGTCCAAATATTTCTGATGTCCAAATGGCATTTGGATCACTTTCTTTATCTTTCATAAGGTAATCTATTAATTCTTTGCTTTGCATTTCTGTTCCAATGATTGGTTCAAATGTTGATTCTACATCGACTCTTATCATATGCCTTAGGACTATGAAAATGCTGTGATTTGGGATTAATATAATTGGCTTCTATTTCCTTGCCAATTTTCAAATAAATCTTTAATTTAACGCTTTTCTTATCATCACTGCTATAAACTACTATTTCATCTAATAAATCAAATAATACTTCATCACTAGGACACTTAATCTCATCTTCTAATAAAGCTTCTAACTTCATTATTTCGCTTTCCATATTATCAGCCTTAATCTGCTCATCTTTTATATTTTCAATTTCTTTTTCCAATTTTTTAATCTTATCATTGCAAATATCATTTCTTTGCTTAAACTCTTTATCGCTAATAATCTCATTTATATTATGGCTTAACAATTTATCTTTTTCTTTATTAATCTTACTAATATCGCTTTCTTTCTTCGCAATTTCCTTATCAAAATCTCTCAAACTAATATTTTCTTTATACAATTTTGTAAGGCTATATACTATCGACTTCTTATTACTAATAAAATCAATTAACTGCTCCCTTAATATTTTAAACAATTCCTTTTCATATAAAACAGGGGTCTTACATTTATCATCTTTTGTTCTATTATTATGGGGGCATAACCATACTACCTCATCATCTTTTGTCTTATAGGCATATACTTTTCTATGGAAGCTTCTATTATGCTCTGCACACCTTATTTTTGCTGAAAATGGATACCTATTTTGATATACTTCTTTATCTACGCCACTAACTTTCTCTTTTCTCTTATTATAAATCTTTTGAGCCAATTCCCATATTTCTTCGCTTACTATTGGGGGAACTGCTTCATTATCTTTATACATAACCCAATCTTCTTCATCTTTTTTTACTACTGTCTTTAACTTATAATCAACTACTGTCGTCTTATTTCCACAATAATAACCTTTATATTTTGGATTTCTAATAATATACGAAATTGTCGAATAGGCTAATACATTTCCATTTCTATTTTTATAACCTTCATTATATAATATTCTCGCTATTGAATGGAACCCATACTTACCACTTACATATAACTCAAATATTCTTTTTACCATTTTGGCTTCTTCTTCATTTATAACTAGCTTACCATCTTTTTTCTCATAGCCCCATATATCATTATTTCCTAAAACTCTACCACTTTTAATCGATCTTTGATACCCAAACTTAACTCTTTCTGACAACTTCCTAATCTCATCTTGGGCTAGCGATGCCATAATCGTAAGCCTTAATTCCGAATCGGGCATTAATGTATTTATATTATCTGACAAAAAGAATACACCAATTCCATCTGCCAATAACTCTCTCGTATTTTTAATACTATCTAATGTATCCCTTGCAAATCTTGACACTTCTTTTGTCAATATCAAATCAAACTTATTGCTCTTGGCATCTTTTATCATTCTATTAAAACTATCTCTTTTTTCTGTTGAACTCCCACTAATACCTTCATCTATATAGCCATCTATAAATACCCAATTATCATTTCCTTTTATTAAATCTTCAAAATGACCAACTTGATTATCTAATGAATTCAACTGCTCATACTTATCTGTCGACACCCTTGCATAATATGTAACCCTTAATGGCAAATCATATATGCTTTTGGATTTCAATTCTTCTCTAATTTTATATAAATCCATTACTAACACCTAAACTTCCATTATACTTTCCCAAGGCTTCATCTTATCTAAAATTATATTTTCTACTTTCTCATATAATTCTTTTGATATACTGCCATTTTTATATAATCTTCTATTCATATTCAATTCCAATTTAAAACCACATATAACACTTCTAAATAACCCAAAATCGCTATATTCTTTTAAATCTTCATTTTCATATAGCACTTCTTCATTGCCATACTCATCTACATAACTATCTTTTATGCTATTACCATTATTATCAACTTCCATAATATGCATACTTTTTCCCACCTTTCTTTTTACATTTAATCATATTCTCTATTGGCAAATAATATAATATTTTTTATTCTACAAAATGCATAAATAACTAACTTTTGCTAATACTAATAAATTATATTTTTTCCCCCTATATATATTATACTTAAAAAATATAGCCAAAAATCCATTTTGCAACAATTTTCTTCAATTTTATGCAATTTTTTATCAATTTTATCTATTTTTTGCTATCTTTTTAATAAATTATAAAAACTATTTGGCTTTAAACCTAATATCTCCATAGCTTCCTTACTTTTCAATTCTTTATTTTTCCACTTAAAAACCACATCATCAAAATTATGTGGCTTTTCTATTTTGGGTCTTCCAAACTTAACACCATTACTTTTAGCATTACTAATTCCTTCTTTTTGCCTTTGCTTTATAAAACTTCTTTCTTGCTCTGCAACATAACTTAATATTTGCAATACTAAATCGCTAATAAATGTCCCCAATAAATCTTTATTATTTCTCGTATCTAATAGGGGCATATCAATAACAACAATATCAGCCTTTATATTTTTAACTATATCTTTCCACTCATCAACTATCATATTATAATTACGACCAAGCCTATCAATGCTTTTAATTACTAATAAATCATTTTCCCTCAATACATTTTTTAAAACACTATATTGCTCTCTATTAAAATCTTTTCCACTTTGCTTATCAATATAAATATCTCTCTCATCAATTCCATATTCTTTAAAGGCTATTAACTGCCTTTCTTCATTTTGATCTTTGCTACTAACCCTAGCATAACCAAATACTTTACTTTTCATAATAAAAACCTACCTTGCTAAATATCTACTGCATTCATTATACAATTCATTTCTTACAACTTCGCTAAAACTATTCAATGTCACATTTATTCCTTTTTCTTTTAACTCATATATAAAATTAACACAAGCCATTGAATAGGGAAACAATTCTTTTTCTTCTTCTAAGCCTACAACAATGACATCTCCAAAATCTGCAACTATATTTTTAGCAAACATTTTTATAATATCTTTTTTCATTTTATGACACCTCCTTACCATAAAATTTATAATATATGACTTTCAAAAAAAATACGAGCCCTTTCATTTAAAAAAGCCAAAAAACTTTATAAATATTTATAAACTACTTCTATAACTTTTAACAATATAAAAAAAGACCTAATTCATAATCAAATTAAATCTTTATAAACCTTTACTATTATAAATACTATAAACTTCCTTTATTTCTTTACTTGGCAACACTAACATAAAATCAATATCATACTTATTTACTAATTCTTTTAACTTACTAACAACACTCTTTGCTATATTATTATGCTTATAGCCATTAACTCCACAACCTAAACTAACACTAACAATACTTTTATAATCCTTTTTCTTCGCTTCAACGACTACATTATTATAACTATCTAACAAATCTTTCAATGGCTCTTTACTTTCATAATACTTAGGGCTACATATATGCAATATATCTAAGCCTAACTTAAAACCTGGGCTAAATCTTACTTCATTTACTTTCATATATTCTTTATAATTATTTTTACAATAATCTTCTAATAAATCTTTGCTTGCCTTTTTATATATGGCACCACAAACACCACTACCATAAATCATATACTTATTGGCACTATTAACTATTAAATCTTTATCATCTAAATAATTAAAAATATCGCCACTTACTACTTCTAATCTTCCCATTTTCTTACACCTAAGCCTATTATATATTAAATCTTTACAAAATTACTATTTATTTCGCCTTTATTTCAATAAAAAAGGGCAACTCAATATAATTTATACCAAACTATACTAAATTACCTTAAACTTACTATAAATGCTATTTTTTACTTTATATACTCAACACCATCAATAATCAATGACACTACATTTTTATTACTATCATATTTTATTTGGAACTCACTTCTTAACTTAGCACCATAACTATTCTCACTATCAACATAGGCTTGCACTATAACAATTCCATTATCTTTGCCAAACTTCCAATTATTTATGCTAGGGAACTTTGCTGTACTTGGGGCTTTTAATAATGCTTTAATTCTCTTTTGGGCATCAATATTATACTCATTTTGTTCATCCCAAGTAATTAAATAATCATCAAAATTCAATAATGCTTTGCCATCTCTATAAAAATCTTTATCTGCCCATCTAATACATATTACTTTATTATTACTATCTACATATAAAATAATATTATTATTTTTACTAAAACTTGCCTTAATTCTATAACCCTTAGAACCAACACCTTCAATTTCATTTAAACTCTCATCTGCTTTTATATCATCAATTTCATTTATGCCTACTGCTTTTAAAATATCTTCTATTTCTTTGACTTCATCATTATTAACACTTATACTATTCTTAATTTCTTTTACCATTTTTGAACTATTATCTGCTGGCTCAACATTTCCACCTGTCGCTATCAAGGCTATTGCTACTATCAAAAATATAAAACCAAATGCACCACCAAATATAATAGCAAATATTTTACCAACACTTTTTTCTTTTGGCTTATCAATTTTTTGCTCCTTAATAATGCTTTTTTCATTTACATTTTTTTCTTTTTTTCCCTTATTTTTAATAGCCTTAACTATAAAATAAATAGGCAACACTATAACTGCAATTCCCAATAACAAATAAAATAAATCTTCCATATCTACACCTCACTATATACATAATTATATATTATTTTTTCAAAATATGCAATATCACTTATATAAATATAACTAATATTGCTATCACTAACTTTTAATATCTTTAAAATTATATATAAAGGAGGGGACTATGCAAAATAACTTAAAAACAATAAGGCAAAAGCGAGGGGAACTTCAAATAAAAGTCGCTATGGCTTTAAATACTACCCAAGAATCTATATCATCTTACGAAACTGGCAGGATCTTCCCAAGCCCTGACATGCTTATTAAACTTGCAAATTACTACAATACTTCTATTGACTATCTACTTTGCAGAACTAAATATGACTTACCTATAAATGACATCAAGCCTAATAATATTTCTGACGCCGACTTTATGCTTTTAAATAAAATTAATAAATTATCTGCTATTAATAAAGCCAAAGCCGAAGCCTATATTGACGGCTTAAATAATAACTAAAATACTTCAAGGCTATATATCATTACCATATATATCCTTTTTATTTTACCTTAAACTATACTATCACTTCTAATCTAATCATACTATAATTTATCATCTAAATAATATCTTACTAATACTATCCATATCCTTTCTTTCTAATTAATCTAATATATTTATATATATCATTCTAATATCAAAATAATATATATTATATGATACTACCTTTTTCCTTTCGCTTTCGCATTTTTCCCTTTTAAAATGGGCTATTATCTTCTATTATTCTACGCCTTAGGCTATAATCTTTCTGACCTTTATTATAATTTTCTGCAATTTTACTAAATCTTACTTGCTCCATAAAATCTTCTTGCATTTTTTTATCATCTTTTTTACTCAATTCTAAAAAATAATCTCTTATATCTATAAACTTACTTTCTATCTCATTTAATCTCTTTAAATATTTTTCTTCACTCATTGGCTTAGCCTTATGCTCTTTTACTAATCTTATCTTAGCACTATCTACTTTTAAATATTCATAATAATATTGCTTTAAACTATACTTCAAATCTTCTTCGCCACTATAATTACAATGGCAAAACTTTACTTCTTCACTTTGCCATATAAAATAATCAGCCATTTTTACATTGCATTTTTTCTTATATACTTCTTTCTTATCTAAATCTTCTAAATCAAACTCTTTTACCTTATGCTCATTTTCAATATCTTTCCAATTCTTATCTATATAGCATTTAATCGCATTTCTAGCCGCATAACTAGGCTTACTAACTATTAATAAATGCAAATGCCAATCAACTAAATAATCGCCTTTATACCAACCATTAGCCATAGCATTATTTATTACAACTTTCTTTTTAGGGCGACCCCTTTTTCCACTAACTTCATATCTTATACTACTTACTTCTTTTTTTAATCTACTTATTCCTATAATTGCTGATGCTTGCCAACCTTTTCTTTCGCACAAATCATCTATAAACTGCTTTAATCTTTTTGCATACTTCATTGCTTCTTCTTTATCTTTAAACTTTTTATTTATATCTATTGTCCCAATTCCTAATTTTTTCTTTGACATACCACAACAACCTTTCATCTGCTCCTATATATATTATACTTAAAAAATAACCCTAAAAACTCAAAAACAATAAAAAAAACAACTATTTTTTAAAATAATTGCCATTATACTATATTTAAACTAACATAACTTTCCACTTCATAAACAAACTCAAATGGCTTTCTACTTCTCGCATTAACCCATCTATCAAATCTCGCCACAGCATTTTTATAGTTATTATGTGAATTGATGGTGCTGTGGCTTTTAGTTTAATTCCATATCTACTACCTTGTTTTACAACTTCAGGTTGGTCAAGTTTCATGTCTTGAATAGTAGGATTAGCTACTCCATATCCTGTTGTTTTAACCATTTTCAAGGCTGCTTTTACTTGATCATATTCTCTTTTAGATTCTTGATAATCTTGGAACATAGCTAATAGACTTGCCTTGCTTGCTACCTCTACTCCAATCATTTCATTTAGAATTTGTTCAAATAATCCTGATGGAGCATCTAATGTTATTGTTGCTTCGCCAGTTGCAGGGTTAACTTCTGAAAGATAAGCTCTTTCTATGTATTCACATCCTTCAAAATGAGTGGTTATTGTATCAATATCGCGAAGTTTATCGACTTCAATAACACTATCTTTGATCTTTTCTATATAAGCCTTTTTAACATAATGTTCATGACTTAGTACTCCAATCCATTCTGGCATTCTCACCTTTACTTCCAAAACTGGGAATTCATATAAAGCCTCTTTTAGAATATCATAGGTATCTTTTTCATTCATGGCTAAAACATCCATTGGTAAAACTGGAACATTATATTTATTGCGTAACTCGTCTGCCAAATGAAGGGTTTCAGGATTATTTGGATGTGTAGAGTTTAAAACCATAATGAATGGTTTATTAATATTAACTAGTTCTCCTACTACTCTTTCTTCAGCTTCAGTATATTCTTTTCTTTCAAATTCTCCAATTGAACCATCTGTTGTTACGATAATACCGATTGTTGAATGATCTTTAATGACTTTTTCTGTTCCAATCTCTGCTGCTTCAATGAAGGGTATTTCATCGTTGTACCATGGTGTTTTAACCATCCTGGGTCCATTTTCATCTTCAAATCCTTTTGCACTTGGTATGACATATCCAACACAATCTACTAAACGCATATTGCATTCTAAATCATCTATTTTGACTTTTGCTATATTATTTGGAACAAATTTAGGCTCGATTGTCATAATAGTTTTTCCTTTAGCGGATTGTGGTATCTCATCTAGTGCTCTTTTCTTTTCATATTCATCAGTAATATTAGGTAATATTAAATTTTCTAATACTTTTTTAATGAATGTTGATTTACCAGTTCGTACTGCTCCGACAACTCCTAAATAGATATCTCCACCAGTTCTTAGAGCAATATTTCTTATTAATTCTTTCTTATCCATATACACACTCTCTTTCTATTTAAATTTATGAAAAAATATGGGCAATATGAAAAAAAGTATTATTTTGATGAATTTTTATACAAACAAAAAGAGGAGATTACTCCTCCATACATAACAAAATTAACATAATTTTTTTTACTAATGACTTTTTTATAGTTTTAATTAACTAATATATTTATTTTTCTCTTTTATTTATTCAATATCAATATCTTAACATTGCATTATAGTGCAATATCCACACCAGGCATCGCATCATAGCAATCGATTGCAGAGCCTGTAAAATCAAACACATTTCCATATCCGATAGCGGCTACGTTGTATGATTTACTTGTTGCCAATGAAACTGATTTAACAGCATGTTGGTAACTAGCATAAACTCTTCCGCCTGGTTTCATGTAGAACTTTTGATCAGCTCCAACGTTACTTCCAGTTGTTGGTAATTTAAATGAGTTACCAAATCCATTGCTAACAACTTTGTAATTAGACACTAGATTATCTTCTGTTGAAGAAGATGAAAATGTATATATTGTGTCGTTATATTTTGTAGCGTTTGAAAATCTTGCACCCATGACATCATAACTTTTTACACTTGGATTGCCCAACCAAGTAACAGCTGTTACGACAGTGCAAAATAAGCTATTGCAACTTTTACTAATCGCTAACTTCTTAGCTGGTGTTTGAACTGACGTACCACGTGTTATGTTATTAGGAATGTCAAAGTAAACATTCATTTCTACTTCTTTATTATTAATATCAAGATCTGATATCCATTCATAATCACGTGCAGTCATGTTTTCTAAACGTTCTTCATTATAGAAATCTTTTACAAAGTTGTATTCTTTTTCTGTTAGTTCAACACCATTTTTATTAGTATAATATATTTCTGTTTCATTCTCTAAAGCAGAAACATTAATACATCCTAAAGAAAATATAGCAACTAACAAAATTAAAACTTTCTTTTTCATTTTTCCCTCCCTTCACATAAAAAATTATAACAATTTTTCGACTTATTTCGAAAGGACTTGTTAAGTCCTTTTTTATTCATTTTATTTTGATGTATCTTCAAAATACTTTTTATAATAGTTTTCTTGGAAATAGTTAGTAATTTCTATATTTTTATCACAGTCTCCTAAAATACATTCGTTTGTTTTTAAATTAATCATATACTCATTACTCATATTTTTGTCTTTGCCTATTGTATAAAATGTGAGTCTTTTCTTATTGTTAGAATATTCATAAAATTTAATGCTTCCATCTTTGTTTGTTTCTAATATATTTAGATATTGTGTTGATCCTTCATAGCGTATCTCATAATTAATTTTGTTTTCTGTATATTTTAGTATGTAATAGTCTTCATCCTGATTATATTCAAAGTTATCTTTTATATATTTAGGTATAACATCAGTATCGTCATTATTGTAATCATCATCAATGGCATCTTTGTCTTGATTATTTATAATGTTATTGTTAATCATATCTCTTTTTGCTTCTAATTTTATGGTTTCTTCATTATTGTCATAAATTATTCTTAAATACAAATTATTAATTACGTTGTCTACTTCATTATATTTAAAATATTCATCGTATCCATAGTAACTACTTAATGAGTCTTCTATGCTATTACTTGTATATATTATTTTCTTGTTATTATTTTTATCCATAAAATATAATTCTACTTTTTCATATTCATAATTGTTTTCAGATATTACTTTTCCTAATTTAATATAACTTTTTTGTTTTGAGACTAACACTAATCCATCTAAACTTGAAAATTCAGTTCCTGTTCCTGTCACTTTGTATACTTTGATTGTGTTATAGGTATTGACAAAATAATATGATAAAAACACAAATAACATTGCAAATACTAAAATGGCAAAATAAGTTATAGTTTTCTTAAGTTTCTTTCTACTTTCTTTTAAGACTTCTAGTGATATATTATCTAGTTCTTTACTATTTTCCGAATTTTTTCTTTCTCCTAATAACAATTCATTAATACTAACTCCAAATATTTCACTCATTGCTAGTAGAGAATCTGGTGTTGGCATATTTATACCTCGTTCCCATTTAGATACATTTTCTCTGACTATAGATAATTTTGCACCTAGTTCATCTTGTGTCATATTATGTTCTTTTCTTAAACTAGCAATAAATTTGCCTATTTTAATTTGATTCATGATTCACTTCCTTTACTTCTAAAATTTCTTTTTTGATAACCAAAATCCTGATTAAGTACTAATACACCTCCTTTCATTTTTTTGTTGCGATTATTAAAAATCAATGCTTTATGTTCATACTATTTTACTTTAGTAGTATATCACAATTGGAAATATTTTCCAATATATGGAATTAATAAAAAAGAAAGAAAAGGTCTTTTTGGAATTGTTTTCTTTCTTTATTTTTACATATTTAATAATTCTTCTAATTCTGATTTTAAATTTTTATCGGTTGTTTTATCGATTATTTCTTTTAATATTTGATCTTTTTGATATAGTTTTAATTTATTTTCATATTCATATATTTTTTCTTCGATTGATTTTAGTTGTTTATGAACTGCATTTCGGGATATATTATTATTTTCTGCGATTTCTGCCAATGAAAGGTTTTGATGATAATAGTCTTTGAAAAAGTTAATTTGTTTTTCATTGAATAATTCTTCATAATAATCAAAAAGTATTGTTAGATATATTTCTTTATTCATTTCAACATATCCTTAAATAATCAATATATGTAATTTTCTATATCAAAAACGATTAAATCTTCGGCTTTTTCTCCTAAACCGACGTATTTTACCGGGATGTTTACTTCTTCTTTAATAGCGAGGACTATGCCTCCTTTGGCTGTACCATCAAGTTTTGTTAAAACTATTCCTGTTATATTTGTTACTTCTTTGAATGTTTTGGCTTGTTGAATTCCATTTTGCCCTGTTGTAGCATCTATTACTAAAAATGTTTCGTGTGGAGCTTCGGGAATAAAGTTTGTTATAATACGATTTATTTTAGCAAGTTCGTTCATTAAGTTTATTTTATTTTGTAGTCTTCCTGCAGTATCTATTAATACTATATCATAGTTTTCTTCTTGAGCTTTTTTTAAACCATCATAGACTACACTTGCGGGATCAGTTTGGGCCTCATTACCATAAAAATCACATTCTAGCTTGTTTGCCCATTCCTTTAATTGTTCTACTGCTCCTGCTCTAAATGTATCTGCTGCTACAAATAAAACCTTTTTACCTTTTTGTTTTTCACGATATCCTATTTTGGCAATAGTAGTTGTTTTTCCTACACCATTTACTCCTACAAAAAGAATTACTGTTGGGCCTTCTTTAGCATAATTTATTTTATTTACTATTACTTCATTGTTAACATAGATAATAAATAACTCGTCGACTATTATTTCTTTTAAATCTGATGGAGAAGTTATGTGTTCTTCTTTTACTCTATTTCTTAAGCGCTCCATGAATTTGATAACAGTGTTTACTCCTAAGTCAGCCATGATTAAGATTTCTTCTAGTTCGTCAAAAAAATCTTCTGTTATTTGGTGGTATTTGTTTGTTAGATTAATTAATTTTGAAACAAAATTTTCTCTAGTCTTGGTAAGACCAGTGTCATATTTTTTTATATCGTTATTTTCTTTTTTTTCTTTTGTAAATACATTTTTAAATTTTTCAAAAATTCCCATTGTTATCACCTTTAATAATTATAGCATTTATTAATAATTATGGCAAAGAAAAAGGACTTATGTCCTATTCTGCATTTTTTAATTCTTCTTGCATCAATCTTTCGAAGATTGGTACTAATTCTTTTAGTTTTTCCATATCTGTTACTCTGTCTAAGGTCCCATCAGAGTAATTAGCTTCTAAAATCTCGTATTTATCGGTAGTAGAAGTTTCATCAGCAGTTAATTCTGTGCAGTATAAATATTCTACTCCATTATGTTTAACTACTTGAAGAACTAAAACCTTATCATTGTTATCAAATGTAACTATATCATTTTTCTTAAAACTCATATTTATCCCTTCCTATTCTTTTTTACTTCTACTTTCCTCGGTATCCTTTATACATTTCGCTACCACCATAAACTGCGGCAAGGCCACCTGCAAATCCTCCAAGTATAGCTGGATTTAATACTGCTGCTATTCCTGCAATTGCAAGTGCTGCTGCTCCAACTATTTTTGGTAAAGCTTTTGATTGTTTAATTGATGTAACGCGACGTTTTAATGGTTCTAAATTAAATTTTAAAAATGGTTCTTCTTTTGATGGCTCTGGAACTGGAGCTGGTGTAGGTTCTGGAACTGGTGCTGTAAACTCTATAGTATTTGATGTTGCTTGAGTATTTTGTGATTGTTGTTCTTCTGCTTCTAATTGTTCTGTTGCTACAGGCTCAGGTTCAGCAACTTGAGTAGCTTTATTACTTATAAACATAGCTTGGATTTCTTCAGGAGTTAATTCTGAAGTGCTATTTGTTTGATTTAAGCTTTCTGGAATTGGTGGAAGATCAAAGTCTGTTGTTTGATTTACTGTAGGTTCTGGTTTGTTTATATTATTTGTGACTTGATTTTCTTGTACATTCTTTTCTGGTGTTATAACATTTGAATAGTACTCTATACTTCCTCTTCTTTCAAGTTCTTCTAAAGCATTTTTTAATTTTCCTATTTTTTGTTGAGTAGCAAAAATAAAATCTCCTTCGTCTGATACTTTTTGAGTATTATGACTCCATTCAGCATCTACTTGTCTATATTTAGCTTTTTGAATTTCTCCTTCGGCTTTAGAGATAGCTCTTAGAATAGTAGCTCTTACATCCTCATAACTTTTTCCTTTTAAACTAGTCATATTGGTTGTTCTGCTATCTAATACATTTTCAGTAAACTTTTTAACTCTTTTTTGTAGTTCTTGATATTCTGCTCTTTCTTCTGGTTTTAGTGAACCGAAATGTGCTAAAACTCCTAAAGCTGCATATCTATCCATATCTTTTTTAATTGTTGCAGAATAATTATCTACCCAACCTTTTAATTGATTCAATTTTGCTTCTTGTTCATTTTGATATGCTATTCTATCTTCTACAGCATTTGCTACATTGGCTTGTCTTTCATTAGTATTCAATGTTGCTATTGCAGTATTATATTCGGTTTGTTGTTCGGCACTTAAAAACGAAACCCCTTTTTTTTCGACAATCGTTTTATACATTTCGATAATGTCTTTTGCTTCTTGTACGTTCATAGAATCACTCCTTTAATTAATACAAATTATACCATATAATAGTATAATCTTGCAAGTTGCCTTCAATCATATTTAGTATACCATTTATTTTTTAATTGGTAAATATTTTATGATAATTTTCTTAATTTTTTCCAAATCTACGATTTCTGTTG
This sequence comes from uncultured Mycoplasma sp., assembly GCA_964510115.1. GTDB lineage: Bacteria > Bacillota_I > Bacilli_A > RF39 > UBA660 > UMGS1572. The sequence goes on along the minus strand of CAZEAD010000007.1, from coordinate 4,136 downwards.
TAAAATTCTTCGATCATACTGTCTAATTCTTCAGTTGTTAAATCTGGAAAATATGTTTTTGTAAATATTAATTCGGCATAAGATAGTTGCCAAAGCATAAAATTACTTATTCGTTGTTCACCACTTGTTCTAATTAATAAATCGATATCTCCTAAATCTTGAAACATGTATTTTGAAAATAGATTTTCTGTTATATTTTCTACTTTTATTTTTTCTTTTACAATTCTTTTGGTAGCATTTATTATCTCTTGACGTCCTCCATAGTTTAAACAAAAGTTAACTATTAATCCTTTATTGTTTTTAGTTTTTTCTGTCAATTCTTGTTTTTCTTTGATAATATTGTCATCTAATGGTTCATCTAATCCAGAAAATACTATTTTTATATCATATTTATTACTTATTTTTTTAATATATTTAAACCAGCTTTGAAATAATTGCATTAAATATTCTACTTCTTCTTGTGTTCTATTAAAATTTTCAGTTGAAAAAACGAAAAGGCTTAAAATTTTTATATCATTTGATTTGGAAAGATGTTTTATTATTTTTTCAATATTTTTACTTCCCTCATAGTGCCCTTGGCTGGTACTTAATCCTCTTTCTTTTGCCCATCTTCTATTGCCATCTACTATAATAGCCAAATGCTTTAATTTATTCATAAATTCTCCTTTTTATTTAATTGTATTATGATAATAATTGAATTCTGCAATTTGATTTGCTATTATTTCTAGTTCTTCGCAATCATTTTCTAATAAATAGTCTTCTAGTTCAAACATCAATTCTTTAATATTATTATATTTATGTATATCGAATCCATATGCTTCTAAAGTTTGTTTTTCTTCGTCATTTAAAAATATTCCATTATAATTTTTATGAAAATTGAATTTTATTTTTTTTAATTCTTCTTCCATATTAATATCTTGCATATATACTCCTAATTTATTATGAATCATTTAATATAGTTTGCGATTATTGTCTAGTTCTTTGGAGATAATCTTCAAAACTTAATTGTTCTATATCACTACATATATCTCCGAAATTAAGTTGCTCTACACTTGATATATTTTGCATTTCGTATTGTCTTTTTTTAATTACATTATTTATTTCAATTATGTCTGTTCGTGGTTGTTTTTGGTTAGTTTTATAAAACTCATCTTTTAGAGCGCTACTAACTAAAGTTACTTTCTTTTTTAAGCTTTCATAATCTTTTTCATTTTCTTGGATAAACATTTGAATATAACTTAATCCTGTATAATAATATTTTAAATGATTGTTGTCCATAAAATCATAGATTGTCTTATTAGATGTTTTATTCCCTACTCGATGTAATCGTTCTAATAACTCACTGGCACTTGTATCATAAAAATTCATATTATATATGCCTAGTATTTCACGATAGGCTTTAGGATTATTAAAAATAGTTGGCAAATTTATTAATAATATTTCTCTAGTTACATCAATATTATATCTTAAATCTTCTTTGGTTAATGAATCATCTTTTAAAGATTTTGTTAGTTCGGTTATAAAATTGGTTTTATTGGATTTTTTCAAATCTGTGATTGGGATAATATGATATGTATTTTTAAATTCTTCTCTTGTTTTTTTGGCAATTCCTAGACTTAATGTGATTAATGCTTCTATACCTTCTATTTCATATAGTGAACTATATTTTCCTTCTAATGAAGATACTACATTTTTTAAAAATTTTAGTTTATATTCTAAATGATTAGTAGGCATAGAAGATGTTAATCCTTCTTTAGAAGATAAGTTTATTGATTTTTTGATATTAGCAGTTTTGCTATCATAAAATCCATAGTAAAAATTTGCTATCAATATATTATATTGACGTTCTCTAGCTGATGGTGATTTTATTCCTGATTGTTCTAAGATATTTAAAATATTGGCTTTTGTCTTTTGTATTTGGTTAATTATTTCTGTTCTGTTCATTGTACACACTTCCTTAAATGTTTATATTATATCATAATTTATTTTAAATGACAAATTTTATGGTATACTTTTATTGGATGATAAATATGGAATTGTTTATAAATAATAAAAATATATATGTTGTTGATTGTACGTCTTTTAAAGATAAATTATTGGGTTTTATGTTTTATAAAAATTTAATTATTTTTGGTAAAAGGTTTATTAATTGTAATAAAATTCATACTTTTTTTATGAAACAATGTATTGATATTTGTATGACTGATAAAGATAATAGGATTGTTTTTTTAAGAAAAGAAGTCCCTAAAAACAAGATTATATTGGGAAAGGGATATTATACTTATGAGTTACCTGTTGGTAGTATTAATGGTTTAAAAGTTGGAGATATCTTGAAAATAAAAGAATAGAATAGTTTTGCTAACTATTTATTCTTTTTTATTTTGCTACCATTTAATATATCATATCTTTCTAGGAGATTCCCTTGAAATGCTAAGGTTTTTTCTTTTTTGTCTTTGTGTCTTTCTAACCCTAATCTTATTAAATCGTTTATTAGTTCTTCAGGATTTTTCTTTTTATTCATCCAGATATAACAAGATAGATCTCCAGGAATGGTATTTATTTCGTTAATATATATTTTATTATTTTTATCATCTAGTAGAAAATCTATTCTGGCCACTCCACTGCAACCTATCAGTTTGAATGTTTTAACTGCTAGTTTTTTGATATCATCAATTAGTTCTTTAGAGATTATCATTTTAGTTTTTTCTTTTTTAGCAATACGTTTAGAGTAATTATTGACATATTTTTCTTTGAAAGTATAAAATTCATCTGTTATATTAATTTCTTCAACGTCTGATACTTCTACTTTGTCATGATCTCCTATTACGCTTACATTTACTTCTTTGGTATGATTTACTCCTTCTTCTATTAAGATTTTTTTACCAAAGGTAAAGGCTAATTGAATTGCTTTTTTTAACTCTTCTTCTTTAGTAACTCTAGTAATTCCAATGCTAGAACCTAGTGATGAAGGTTTTACATATATTGGATATTTAAATTCTTTATTTATTTGTTCAACAATTGTTTTTTTATGATCTTCCCACTCTTTTTCATATAGTGCAAGATATTTTGGTGTTGGCATATCATGGGATTTTAATAGTTCTTTTAAAACTATTTTATCCATGCCAATAGCACTTGCAAGAACATCTGGTCCAGCATATGGAATGCCAAGCATATTTAAATATCCTTGTAATGAACCATCTTCCATGTATGTACCATGTCCTAGAGGAATAACAAAATCAATTACAAAAAGGTTTCTTTTTAATAGTCCTAGACTTTGAATGACAATACGATTGTCATCTTTTATTAAAGCTATTTTTCTGGCATATCTTTTTACTACAGCAATATCACGATAGTTAATTATATCTTTTAAGTGCGCTCCAGTATACCAATTATTATCTTTATCTATATATATAGGAATTACATTATATTTATCATCATCAATATAGTTCATTATTTCAGTTGCTGTTAAAATACTTATTTCGTGTTCAACACTTTGTCCTCCAAAAATTACTCCAATATTGGGTCTCATATTATCACCATCCATTTTATATATTAAGTATAACAAAGCCACCTAATTTAATCAATAAAATAGATGGCTTTTTACATTATTTACATCATATCAAAAAGAGATAATTGGCTTGATTCAGGCAATCCTTTTAAAATTCCCATCATACGCATTTTTTCTATTAATGTCATTGAAATTTTGCCACGTTTTTGGAGATCGTCAATACTTAAAAATTCACCTTTTTCTCTTTCTAAAACAATATTATTGGCTACGACATCACCAAGTCCATCAATTGCTCTAAATGGTGGAATAAGTGTTTTTTTATCTTCGGCAACTATAAAGTTTTTAGCATCAGATTTCATTAAGTCTACTGCTCCAAATTTTAGACCTCTGGCGGTCATTTCTAAAGCTATTTCTAAAGTCCCTATTAAATCTTGTTCTTTGTTAGTTAATGAGAATTTGTTAGCATTTAGTTCTTCTAGTTTTTCTCTTATTTTATCATAGCCCATTTCCATTACTTCTAAATCAAATGAGAAACTTTTAATTGAAAAATATGTTGCATAATATTCGATTGGACGATTTATTTTAAACCATGCTATACGCCATGCTGCTGTAACATAGGCTGTTGCAT
>CAZEAD010000006.1:0-20113 GCA_964510115.1 uncultured Mycoplasma sp. | reverse complement strand
ATATTGCACATGTTCCTCCGGATAAACCATCTAATCCATCTATTAAATTAATAACATTTATACATCCTATAACAAAAAGAATTGTTAAAGGATAGGCAAGAAAGCCAAAATTTATATAAAATCCAAATAAAGTTACTTCATTTAATAAAATCTTACCATAAAAAATTAAAACACAAGCTGCTACTATTTGTCCTATTAATTTTGTTATGGCATCTAAGGGTTTAATATCATCTACTACTCCTAATAATATAATGATAAAACTACCTATTAGAATAGAATTCATTTGAAGGCTCTGGACTCCAAAGAGCATATATCCAAATAAAAATCCAAAGAATATTCCTAATCCACCAAGTCTAGGCATTGGCTTAGTGTGTACTTTTCTTTTATTTGGCATATCAAGAGCGCCAATATTAAAAGCAACTTTTTTTACTCCAAATGTTATTAATGTTGTAAATATAAAACAAGTTAAAACAACTATTACTACATTTTTAACATTAGTCAAATCCAACATGTTACCACCCATAAAAATTATATCATATAATTATTAAATTTTAGAATATTTATTATTAAAATGCTTGATTTTTAAAGTTTTGTAAGCTTATGATTAACTTTTAAAAATTTATATTTAAAAAGTAGCAATTTTGATTTTGCTACTTTTATTTTCTATTTCTTACTACTTGGTAAACTTCTTCACTTATTTCTTCAGGAGTTTTTATAATATTATTTGAAACACAATCTATTCTTTCAAAATTATATAGTTCTGCTAACTCTAGGTAGGCCTTTTCTCCTTGTTTTAGATATTCTATATTGTTTTCAGTTTCGTCTGGTAATTCTGTTCTATTCTTTTTTAGGATACATGCATATTCATATGGCATATATAAAAAGATGACAGTGTCTGGTTTTGGTAACTCTAATATTTCATATTCTAAAAGAGCGATCTTTTGATATATTTCTTGACGTTTCTTAGAATCTCCGATCATTCCTCCTCGATGGGCCATGTTTGAAGTTGTATAACGATCTATGATTAAATAATCATTTTCTTCTAAGTATTTTTTTATTAATGGTAAATTATATCTTCGGTCTGCAGCATAATAACAAATAGCTGCTAAAGAGTCAACATTTCCTCCACCTTCTTTAAAGAAACCATGATCTGTTTTTAGAAAGTCTTGACACATATGTGGTTTACCGATTAGGCATGATCCTATTATTCTTCCTGATGGTGTGTCATACATTGGGAAAGAAATACGAGCTACTTTTTTACCTGTTTCTGTTAATTTTTGTGTTAATAGCTTTGATTGTGTTTCTTTTCCTGAACAGTCTGTTCCTTCAATTACTATTAATTTTCCCTTCATAAAATCACCTTTTATTTATCATATCAAGTATAGATTAACATTGTCAATTGCAAATATATTAGGTGTTTATAATAAATAATCCATTTTATCTATTAGTACTCCTGTTCCTTCTGCAACGCAATTTAATGGTTCTTCAGCAATGTATACTGGAACTTTTAATGATTCTTCTAATACTTCTGGAAGTCCTTCAAGTAGGGCTCCTCCTCCTGTTAATACTATTCCTTTTTCTATGATATCGGATGCTAGTTCTGGTGGGGTTTGTTCAAGAACTGATTTAATCATATTAGTTATTTTTTTAATATTTTCTTGTAGTGCTTCTTCTACTTCTGATTTTGTAATAGTAATTGTTTTTGGAAGTCCTCCTACTAAATCTCTGCCTCTTATATCCATTTTTGCTTCTTTGTCGGTAGCTTTGGCTGCCCCAATATTTATTTTTATTGTTTCGGCTGTTTTTTCTCCGATTAGAAGTTTATGTTTGTTTTTTACATATTCTATAATACTTTCATCAAAAGAATTGCCTGCTGTTTTTATAGAAGCACTGGTAACAATATTTCCTAGGGATAGAACTGCTATATCTGTTGTTCCTCCTCCGATGTCTACAACCATGCTTCCTAATGGTTTAGATATTTCTAATCCTGCTCCTATGGCTGCGACTTTTGGTTCTTCTTCAACATATACTTTTTTTGCTCCTAATTTTTCTGCTACTTCTTTAATGGCATTTTTTTCTACTTCAGTAATATTTGATGGACAACAGATAATAATTCTTGGTTTACCAACATGAATTTTTTGGTTTATTTTTTTGATTAAGTATGTTAAAAGCATCTCTATAACCTCAAAGTCTGCTATTACACCATCACGCATTGGTTTTATTGCTTTTATTTTACCTGGTGTTCTACCTAACATTTCATTAGCTTCTTTACCAAATGCTATGGGTCTTTTGCTTTCTTCATCGATTACCACTACACTTGGCTCATTTAAAACTATTCCTTCTCCTTTTACATAGATTAAGATATTTACTGTACCTAAATCTATACCTATGTCTTTGGCAAACATATTAGAATTCTCCTAATCTTTTGTCTAAATATTTTTCAGGATTAACTAACTTGTTGTTGTAATATAATTCAAAATGTAAATGATTACCTAAGTCACTACTTATAGAATTTTCTCCAGATGTTCCTATTTCTTGTCCTCTTGATACTGTATCGTCTTTTTCTACTATTATGTTGCTTAGGCTTTGATATACTGATATCATACCATTGTTATGTTGAATTTTAATTGTTTTGCCAACAATATCGTCTTCTGTTACTGATAGTACTTTACCATCTAATATTGATATTACTTTAAATGGATCTTTTTTAACATAGTCTACTCCTGTGTTTTGAATATAAGTATTTTCATAATATATTAGAGCATTTTCTTGATCTGTTGAATTTTCTGCTTGATAGTCATAGAAGCTTTTCCCTATTGTTATATCATCCTCATTATATGGTCTTAATATTGTATCCTTAGTGCTATCATTTGTACCTATTACTGGAATTACATTGTCTGTTAAGATTTCATTGGAAACAAATTCATAATCATCACTTAGTTTATCACTTGCCACTAACAATGACTGAGTCAATAAATAGCTTGTTAATGCTATTACTACGACTGCTAAAGCGCATATCCCTTCTAAAATGTATGGTCTTAATCTTAATCCTTTTTTATTCATATAAAAATCACCTCATTTAAATTGTTTCCAACTTTTGGTGATTTATACATTCTTAAAATATTTTTGCGTTGGTGATTAATTCAAGCATCATGTTTACTATTATATGTGTTAATGCTAATGTTAAAAGTAAGTAAAATAGTCTTGCTTGAAAAACTTTATTTTTTTTAAATATAAAATTAATATTAATAGAATCTAGCGCAAACAAAACTATTATTCCTACGAATAAATACAGTAATATCTCAGTCATTTTGATATTCCTCAATTTCTTTGATACGACGTGTATATTTTTCTTCTGGTGATAACTCGGTTGTTAAAAATATTGTAATTATTTGTTTTGTTTTAAACCAGGATATATCTTCTGATAAAGCTAAAACATTGGCATTGTTGTGTAGTCTAGAAAACATAGCTTCTTTAGGGTTAGATACTTTGGCACAAGTTATGTTTTTCATTTTATTTAATGCTATTGACATTCCTATTCCTGTTCCACATATTGCTATTCCTAGATCTGCTTGGTTTTTTTGTAGTGATTCTCCTAATTTATGGGCATAAATTGGGAAGTCTACTGATTCATTGCTTGTTGTGCCACAATCTAGAACTTCTATTTTATTTTTTATTAAATATTGTTTAATTTTTTCTTTTAGTTTATATCCTCGATGATCTGATGCTAATGCTATTTTCATTTTTACCACCTTTATTTTATTATAGACTAAAAGTTTAAAAATTAATAGGGTTGTTTTTTTATATTATTATTTCGTATGGACTTGTACTGGTTCCATTTCCTTTTGCTGTAACATCAGAATTTAGTGAAATTACTGGGCGTAGTTGCCATTCTCCCACTCCCGCAATCCCTCTTGCATATCCATCACTTAGAACATAATATATGTCTGTAAGATTATAGGATGTTAAAAATCCAACTGGAGACATGGTCCACCAATTATAGTTTTTTTGTAAATAAGTATCTTTATTGACAACTTGATTAGTTAGTAAATGTAGTGGTATTCCTACCATTTTTAATTCATCTATTGTTATTAAACCTATTTTTTCTTTTAATATTCCTTTACCATTGCCATCAACCTTGCATTTGAAATTTGGTATATAATTTTCATTTAGGACTACTGTTGTAGCATTTCCTGTTGTATATACATCTGAAAGCTTTGCTTTAGCTTCTTCGCAAAACTCATTGGTTGCTATTTGACTTTCATATGCTTTTAAATTTGTTTGATACCAATCATTCAAGGTTTTTTTAGCTCCATCTGTAACATCGCTATTACTATAATACATATCTTGTACAGCTTTGTAGTTGTTTTTATTAAAATAAAATGTTGCATTATTATTTATACCACCTTCTAAAATGATTCTTATTGTGTTATCTTCATTTGTTCTTATTATCCTCCAGGTTTGATTAGCGAATTTTACATAGTTGTTATTTACATTTCCACGATAGTAATAAGATGGCTTGCCACTATTGGTTTCGGTGGTTATTGCTAAGCCATCATCTGTTTTAGTCAAGGTTTCGCTTGTTATGATGTCATATAGTTTTCTATAACCTGCAACATAGTTTATTTCACATATTCCATTTTGAGTGGCATTGTTTATTGTTAAAATATTTGTTGCTTTATTATAAGTCGCCTCCCCATCTGTTGTACAGTGAAGAGAACCATCTTTATAGACATATCCATCTTTAACATTAAACTTAATTATGTTTTGATGATTTGATAGTGTTCCTACTTCTGTTCCATCATTTTGGGCCAATATCCTAATTGATATTTTTCCTGCGGTTGATACTGTTAAACTTAAGGTATTTTGTCCTTCGGTTTCATTAGTAAACAAGGCATAGCTTGTATATGTTGTTATTGAAAATAATGAAAGAGCCACCAAAAAGAAAATGAGAACGTTCATCTTCTTAATCTTTTTTAGTGGGCTATTATTTAATGTCCCCCCTCCCCTGGCGAATATTTGTTTGCATAGTTTATTCCTCCTTGCATACAAAAAAGTATGCTATTTTATTTATATATTCATAATAGCATACTTTAGGATTGTTGGCAAATTAAATATTTATTTTTATTTAATTCCATATTTTTTATTGAATTTTTCAACATTACCAGTTAATTTCTTATTTCCTTGTTTTCCTGAATAAAATGGATGACATTTTGAACATATTTCAATATGTACTTCGTCTTCAGTTGATTTGGCAATAAATTCATTACCACAAGCACAAATAAATTTTGTATCCTTGTATTCAGGATGGATTCCTTTTTTCATTATTTATTTCTCCTTCCGCCATGACATTTAAGTCATAGTAATTAATGTTCTTGTATATTATAACAAGGTTTTTTGATTTTTTCAAGATATTTTATTATTCTTCAACAATTTTTATATCTGCTCCAACGTTGGTTAGTTTTTCTACTATGCCATCATATCCTCTTAATATATGTTCAACTTCTTTGATTATTGTTGTACCTTGGGCAATTAACCCTGCAGTTATCAAGGCTGCTCCTGCTCTTAGATCTGTTGCTACTACTTCTGTTCCTTGAAGTGTTGTTTTGCCAATTACAATTTCATCTTTAGACGATATTTGGATTGATGCTCCCATTTTATTTAAATATTCTACATGCATAAATCTGTTTTCATAAATGTTTTCAGTTATTTTTGATTTTCCTTCGCAATTTGTTAAGTATGTTGAAAATGGCTGTTGTAAATCAGTAGGAAATCCTGGATAATAATACGTTTCTACTTCGGCTGCTATTAGATTATCATTTTTGGTACAGATAACGCATTCTTCTTCTATTTTTATGTTTGCTTTGGTTTCTATTAGTTTATCTGTTAGAGCTTTAACATGCTCGGGATTTAGGTTATCTATTTTTAAATTGTTCCCTAATAAAGCTCCTATTATTATATAGGTTCCCGCTTCAATTCTATCTGGTATTACTTCAATTTGCCCTTGGCCTAGGTGTTTTACTCCTTCGATAGTAATTGTAGAGGTCCCTGCTCCTGAAATTTTGGCTCCCATACTGTTTAAGAAGTCTGCAACATTTTTAATTTCTGGTTCTTTTGCGGCATTATTTATGACAGTTGTGCCATCTGCTTTAGTTGCTGCGAGCATAATGTTTATGGTTGCTCCAACTGAAGCTATTTCTAAATCTATTGTTGTTCCTTTTAATTCATCAGCATGAATAATATATTTATCTCCTTCTTCAATGATTTTTGCTCCTAATTTGGCAAATCCTGCAAGATGGAGATTAATTGGTCTAGCTCCAATTTGACAGCCTCCTGGGAAATTCATTTCAACATGCTTATATTTTGTTAGTAAGGCTCCCATGAAATAATATGAAGCTCTAAGCTTACTAGTTATTTCTTCGGGAATTGCGATGTTTTTCATCTGCTCAGGATTTATTATTATGCTTTCAGTTGCGCGTTTGTAATCTATTTTTAGAAAATCAAATATCTTTTCTAGAGAATCTATATCTGATATTTCTGGCAAATTGCAAATTGTTGCTGTTTCATCTGTCATTATAGCTGCTGGAAGTAAAGCAACTGCTGCATTTTTAGCTCCACTTATTCTTATGGTACCTTGAAGCTCTTTATTACCATTTATAATTATTTTTTTCATTTTATTCCTCTTCTCTATATGTGAATAGTTAATTACGTATCTTTGTTATATTATATGTGTTATTGATAGATTGGGGATATAACCATAATTAAAACATTTCTATAATTTTTGATAAATCATTTATTACTGGAAAATCACTTTCTTTAAGATCTTTAGAAAATTTGACTGCGACTCCTAACTCTTTTTGCCATTCTTTAAGGTTTCCTGTGTAATCATCTATTAGAATTGCTCCTGCTGTGTGAATCATTTTTGTTTTAGATATTGTTTTAGGACATGGAATTATAGTTATGTCTTTAAAATATTTTCTAATATATTTTATTTTGATTACTGCTTCATTTAATGAATTAACATGAGTTAAGATTGATACTTCAAATTTACCAGAGTTTATAATCTTTTTTAATGCTTCAATACTATTGTTAATAATATATTCATCTGTTATGACTTTCTCCCAAGGATAGTTAGCATAAAACTCACGTGTTTCTTGTTCTGTTAATTTTTTCCCTAATTTTTTTATGTCGTTATATGATGGAGTAATTGTATCTAGTATCACACCATCAAAATCAATATATAAATTTGTTTTTATCATATTTACCACCTAAATATGATGATACTCTTTTTTATACTTTTTAGCAAGAAAAAAGCGCTTTCTAAGCACTTTTCTTAGTATTATCTACTGTTCTTGTTTTACCTGTTGCTGTCCAACCTGCTAAGGTCTTTGTATCAGCCCAAGTATATTCTTCTCCATATACTGTTTTATAAATTTTAGTAGCATCTTTTACTTCTGTTGCTTGGTATTTTTTAGTACATTTTTTACCATTTAATGTATATCCAGTATCGCATTTATAACCTGTTATAGTTGAACCTTTTTTAACACATAGGTTATTAGCTTTATCATAGTTGAATCCTGTTGGACAACTGTTACCTACTGCTACTTTTTCAGTCTTCTTACATTTTGTTCCTTCTAATGTAAATCCAGCATCACAAACATATTTATCGAATTTTTGTTCTTTTTTCTCACAATTCTTGGTGTTTTCATTTAATGAGTATCCTGTTGGACACACATAAGTGATTTCTTCAGTAGTTCCTAAATTTTTTCTGACACCAGTGTAAGCATATCCATCTTTAATTAAATCTTTATCATCTCTTGTATAAGCCCATTTAATTAACCATCTTGTACTTTCTACTTGGTTCTTTTCATAACCAAGGAATGTTTGTTTTTGACCATATACTGGTACTTTTTCTTCTTTGACATTACATTTTGCTGTAACACTTGGAATTGAAGTTCCTGATGGGATTACTTTTGCTCCACTGTAAGATGTTACTAATACTTTATAAACTGTCTTTTTAGAGCATGATCCTGCACATTCTTCATATGAGAATCCAATAACTTGATATCTTGTTGTTGCAGTTGAAACTGGAACATCATGATATGTTTCTATTCTTTCTGAAGTTTTATTTTGATATTGATATACAGCATTTGAATTATTATCTATAAAGTATGTATATCCATCACAAGTTGTAACTGTTTTATATCCAATTATATTATCATATGTTGTTTGGAACATTGGTCTTGTTGTATCGTTAACTTCTTCGTAATATTTTTCTTCTTTAGCATATTTATAACCATATACATCTATTATTTTTGATGATTCTTTTGGTTTTTCATATAGTGTATTTGTAATATATGTTGCAATGGCATCTTTAGTTGTTACTTTATCTTCATATTTTACTGTTGGTTTTTTTGTTTCTGTGTTAGTTGCGTAGATTGGTTTAGCATCCTTAGTAGAAGTTTTGGTAACTTCTTTAGTACACATACTACCTGTTAATTTATAACCTGAAGCACATTTATAACCATCTACTACTTTTCTTTCTACTTCACGCATGAATTCATATTCTTTTTTGTATGGAACACAATTTCCTAATATTGCACATTTATCATCGCATCCTAAATGTTCAATGATATATGCTTCTTCTTCACTACATGATAGGTTTACTTTTAATTCGAATTCTGTTTCTTTTCTTGTCATTTCAACATAGGAATCTGTTAGTGAACATGCTTTATTATTTTTATCTACGAATGGTAGTAATAAATGATTATCAAGCATTTCTCCTAATGTCATTTTTACTTTGTCACCAATATTCTCTGGTAATCTTTCGTTAGTAAAGTATGTGTTAGCGGCATCACGCATTGAATTCAAATTATTTCTAAATACATCTTGATACAATGGATTTAATGAACCCTTAGTTGGGAATATCCATATTAATAGGAATATGATTAAAATTACTATTAATAGTCTTATGATTAATGTTACTAATAAACTTCTTTTATTTGTTTCTTCATTATTATAATTATACATAATTATTTCCCCCTTATTCTATTATCTCGTTCTATAAATGTCTTCCTGATATCCAGCATCTTGGCTAGCTTCAGCATTGGCATTTATAAAAGGATTTGTATATTCGATACTATCTTCTGGTAATGGTGGCAAATCTGGAATGATTACTGTTGTTTCTCCATCTGATGTTGAACTACTAGGTGTTGAAGATGATGAAGATGATGATGATGATGCAGGTGGTGTTACAGGTTGTTGTAATTCTGAACTTGATGGTGTAGATGAACCTGGTCTATACTCTGGATCATATTCTTCGCCATTACTTATATCTGGTACAAATGGATCAACTGGAGTTGTAGGAATTTGATTATTATTATTCATTGCATCAGCTTTAGCTTTATCTGCTGCTCCTTGTTGTTGACCAAGTACGATTCCTTGAGATGCTCCTTCTCTTACTCCTTCGGCGAAGGAACTTGCATATTGTCCATATGCTCCTTGGTTGCTAGCTATTACTGATGATATTTGAGCATCATAACTTGATATTCCATAAGCTGTTCCTGTTGTGAAAGCTAAATTATAGCTTGCTTGGTATGTTATGTTATATCCTACGTTTAATCCGGCTGTTCTTGCTTCTTCTTTAGCATTTGCATTTGCTACTTCTTCATTTGCTTTATTTTCAGCTTCTTTTACTGCTTCTTCTCCAACTAATGAAACTGCTTGATTTCTATCTGTAGTTTCTATAGTATTTGAAGTTCCACCCATTACAGGTGTACTTTCTCCAGATAAATAATTATTAAATTCATAACTATTATCTTCAAAAATAATATCTATATTTCTATCTAAAGCTCTAATATTTCTTTCGTCTAATGCTCTTGGCATTTGACTCATTGCAATTCCTGCTGCTGTTCTATTCTCAACAACTTTAAATGTTCCATCTGCTTCTGCTATTATTTTTTGTTGAGTAACTAAATCATCATTGTTTATTGCTTCTTCTATAGCTAATATTTTATTATCATATGTTGTTGTATAGTATAATGTTCCATCAAGTTCCATTAATAGGTCTTTGAATGACATGTCTCTTTCTTGATCATGATATCCTTCTATTACCATGCCATCTCTTAATATTCCTGTTGCTTCCATGTATGGAACTCCTAGAGATAGAACATATTCTGCTTCTGCTGGATTTAATGTTGTGACAGAATCAATGTTATACTTGTCTTCATCATATAATTTTTTAAAGAAGTCTAATACTTGTTCTCCTTTAGCATTTTTTTCTTCTTCGGATGCTGTATTATAACTTACTACTAAATTCCAGAAATTTTTAATTAAATCTTGTCCTTCTGTAGTATTTGATAACATATAGTCACTTGGAATTTGAGTAGCACGACAAGCATATTTGAACATTACTTCCATAACGTTTTCACGATAGTTTTCTTTTAATGCTCCAGCTTGGAATAATTTGCTACCGCTGTAAATATTAATAAATTCATCTACTGAATAGTTATATGAATTTAAGAATGAATGTAGAGCCATAACTTCTTCTGCTTTTAAATATAATTGCTTATCTCCATCTTGTTCTGTTTTAATTGATAATGCATCTTGATTATTGAATTGATCTTGAACTGTATTCCATGTTTCAACTGTGTCTCTTTGCATTATGTTATTTAAATATGGTAACAATTCTTCGTAACTCATTGATTCTGCTGCATCCAATGTTAATTGATGTTCATCAAGATCTTGTGTTACATTTGAAGTTGGCCTTTCAGAATTCTTTTTAAGTTTTCCTATTCCATATACTCCTGCTACTAATGCCAAACTAGCTAAACCTGCAGCTATTATTTGCTTAGGTGTTAACTTGTTTTTCTTTCTGATTTCTTTTGGCTTTCTTTGGAATCTTGTTGATTTTACACCACGTAAACTATTCATATAGTCTTCTTTGGTAATTGTTGGAATGAAAGCTTTTGCATTATTGTTGTAATTTGGAATATTTTTAACTGCTTGTATAAATTCTTCTTCCCCAATAGCTTGTACTACTGCTTTATAGAAATCAACTTCACTTTCATTTTCACTACGTGTATATGTTTTTCCAGCGTATTGAACGCCATATAATTCATTATTTTCATCTACTATTTTTGTTATATAATCATTCATAATTTCCTCCCCCTCTGTGTTTGATGTAATGTATTATAACACCAGAGAGCTATTTTGTCAATTATTTTGTTTTTTTTATGCTTAAGCGCTTAATTTGTAGAATACTATGCATAATGCGCTTATTACTATTATTAATATTAAAACTATTAGAATTACAAAGATGTTCCCTTTTGCTGCTTCTTTGCTATTCCTTCTAATATGGATTGGCCCAGATGGTTTTTGAGCTGATGTTATAATTTCAACATAGAGTTGGGCACTTGTTATAGCCTCTATATTCATGTCCTGAAGTTTTAAATTTGTTGTTTCATTGGCTATTAAGTAATTACCTTTTTCTTCTTCTACTTCTTCTTGTGTTGGTTTATTGTCTGTTAGGTATATATTTATTATCTCTCTTAATAGTTTATTATCAAATGTCTGGGTGTCATTGTAGACTACTTCTACTCCTGGAATGTTTGGTTTTACTTCAGCACCTGCAAAGAAAAGACTTATTTTACGATCTTTACCATCTGTTGTTGTTATAATTATATTAAATGTCATGTTTGGTTTGGCTATTACTTTAGCTTCTTTAATATATTGAACCAAAGCATCAATGTTTAAATTTAGATAAGTCATTTTTTTGGTTGGAACTTGATCATTATTTTTAGAGTTTATTTCTTTTTCTTGTACTGCTTCTTTAGAGCTTTGTTCTTTAGGCTGATTATTTTGTTCTTTAATTTCTTTTTGGTTTTCTTCTTTTTGTTGTTCTTTGGTTTGTCTTTCATATTGATTTTTCATTTCAATATTATGTAGTTCTTTACATTCTTTTTTTAAAACTTCGATAAATGAAACTATATTATCTGGAGTATTAGAAATTTTTTGTATTTCTTCCAGTGTAACAACGATCTCGTAATAACTTGCATGCTTTGTTATCAGGTTTTCTAGTTTTTGATAGTTTGCTTTATTGGGATCATAATACTGTTTTAAAATGTTTATTCTTCTTTCAACTTCATTCCTATCCATTTTGTATATGCTCCTTATTATATTATATAATCATTATAACAGATGATTTTTCAAAAAAAAAGGGTTATTAATTAAATTTTATTAATAATTCCTTTTTTCTATGTTATATATACTTATTAATGATGTCTTTTATTAAAATTCTATACTCTATATCTGTTGATTCTTCAACTTCTAGACTACATAATGGTGGAAATAAAACACACCACCAATTGTTTCCTTTAGCATTACCTATATTGATTAGTAAAGATTCATATTCTCCTTCTTTATAGGTTACTCCTTTATAAACTTTTTCTGGGAAGTAGTTATTACCATAATTTATAGTAAAGTTTTGATTATAGTTATTGTCTTTTAGTGTTCTTTTAACTACTTGTTCATATCTTTTTAAGTTGTTTTTGATACTAGTTCTTGCTTCTTCGATATTTCTAGTTTTTACTGTAGATAATAATTCTTTTTCAAGATTTTTTTTAACTTCATTTTTGATTCTTTGATCTTCTTGGGAGTTAGAATTGGCTACAATTCGTAAACGTACTGCTTCGGTTGGTATAATATAATTTTCTTCTTTGGCTTCGGTATTAATTACCATTATTAATATTATGATTGCTACAATTATAACTATTGTTTTTTTCATTTAAAATCACCCTTCATTTTTGTATTGGGTGATGTTTTTATTTTTTAAACAAAATTTAGATATTTTTTTAATTTATTTAATTATTTATTATAAAAATATATCTTTCTAAGTTATTTAGGTCTTTTTTTGTTATTATTTTAGCTTCAGGAAAATATTCTTTTACTAATTTGATTATTTCTTGATGTTCATCTTCGCCAGTTTCAAAGGCTATAAGATTTTTTTTATTTAAAACTTTGCTAGCACTTTTTAAAATTCTTCGATAAAAATCAATGCCATCTTCTCCCCCATATAAAGCAATGCTTGGTTCATAGTTTTTTACTTGGTCTTCGACATCCTGAGAATTATTTTTGATATATGGTGGATTTGAGATTAGAACATCGTATTTATCAACAATATCTGTTAATAAGTCTCTTTTTAGAATTTTGATTGCTGTCTGATGTTTATTGGCATTGATAGTGGCGACTTCTAAGGCGTCATCTTTTATATCGGTTGCTGTTATATTAAGATTGGGTTTTTTCTTTTTTAAAGTTATAGCTATTATTCCTGATCCTGTTCCTATTTCTAAAACTTGATCGTTTATTTGGTATTGTTCTATTAACTTAATAGTTTCCATAACTAAGTATTCTGTTTCTGGTCTAGGGATTAGAACTCTTTGGTCCACAAAGAACTCTTCATTTAAGAAATATGCTTTGTTGGTTATATATTGAAGAGGTATTCCTTGTTTTAATCTTGTTATTTTTTCTTCATACTCTTGTTGTTGTTCCTTTAATACTTGATTATTTTCTGACAATAGCAATTCTGTTTGATTTAGATTTAGTATATCTTTTAATAATTCGTTTTTATAATAGCTTTTTATTTCGGGATATTTATCTTTTAATTCTTTAATTGTCATTAGAATCCTCAAGTTTTCTTTTTTGGTCTTCGTTTATTAAAGCTTCAATTACTTCTTCTAACTCGCCTTCCATGACACGATCTAATTTATTGATAGTAAATCCTATACGATGATCAGTAACTCTATTTTGAGGATAGTTGTATGTTCTAATCTTTTCAGAACGATCTCCTGTTCCGACTTTGGTTTTGCGATCTTGTCCTAATTCTTGTTCTTGAAGACGTTTTTGTTCTTCATAGATTTTTGATTTTAGAATTTGATAGGCTTTTTCTTTATTTTGAAGTTGGCTTCGTTCGTTTTGACAAGTTACTACTATGCCTGTTGGGATATGAGTCATACGAACTGCACTATCGGCAGTATTTACTGATTGTCCTCCTGCTCCTCCTGAACGATAAACATCTATTTTAATATCGCTGTCTTTTAGTTCAATTTCAACGTCTTCGACTTCTGGCATAACAACGACTGTTGATGTTGAGGTATGAATACGTCCTCCTGATTCAGTTGCTGGTATTCTTTGAACACGATGAGCTCCACTTTCATATTTTAGTTTGGAATAAGCTTTATCCCCTTTTATTATTAATTCTATTTGTGAAAATCCTCCAGAGGTTCCTTCTTCTTCAGAAATTACTTCAATTTTCCAGCCTTGTTTTTCGGCATATCTAGAATACATTCTAAAAAGATCTCCTGCGAAGATATTAGCTTCGTCTCCTCCAGCGGCTCCTCTTATTTCCATGATAACATTTTTAGAATCATTAGGATCTTTGGGAAGTAATAATAATTCTAATTCTTGCTCAATCTGTTCTTTTTTTGGTTCTAATTCCTCTAACTCTAATTTGGCCATTTCTTTTAATTCATTATCTTTTAACATTTCTTTATCTTGAGAAATATTATCTAGTACTTTTTTATATTCATTGTACTTTTCAACAGTTTCTCTTAATTCGCTTTGTTCTTTTGATAATTTTGTTAACAAATTAATGTTATTTAGAGTCTCTGGTTTAGTTAATTCTTCGGTTAGTTCATTATATTTTTGTAGCATTTTTTCTAGTCTATCGATCATGTTTATCTCCTTTTATTTAGAAAAAGACTTATTGTTCAATGTTATCTAAGTCTTCTTCGTCTACTATTACTAAATTTTTATATTCCTCGGTTACGTCATCTGCCATGTCTTCTTGGTCATCGTAGATTGTTTCATTTTCTTCGTATTCTTCTTGATAATCGTCATCTGATGGTTCTTCAATATCTTCATCGTCTTCGACAATTATTTTGCTAGCAGGATGATTGGTTTTTAAATCCCACTTACCATCTTCTAATAAGGTAAAGCGTTTATCTGTTGTTAATGAAGTATAAAAATCTCCTATTTTGTTTTCGATTGCACTTGATGGCATTTCTAATAAAGCTATTATTTGCTTAAATAAGTCAAGGGTTGTTTGTTTTCCTTGCTCTTCAACAATTATGTTGGCTATATCATTATAAGATAATGTTTCTAAATATTCTTTTTTCATATCTTTTAATTTCATAATAAACTCCTCCTACATCTTTTCTTTTGGTTCTACTCCAATTAATCTTAAAGCATTTGCTATAGTTATTTTAACTGCTTTTATGAACATTATTCTCTCTTTAGTTGATTTTTCGTCTACTGTTATAATTTTTTCTTTAGAATAATATGTGTGGAATAGACTTGCTAATTCATATACATAGGTTGCTATTTGATGTGGTTGTCTTTTTTGGGCTGCTATTTCTATTGTTTCTTGCAATCTATATATTTTTTCTAAGACATTATATGCAGCTTCGCTGTTAATAGTTTCAAATTTGTAATCTTTTTCTACTTGTTCTAATTTAACAAATTCTAGCATGGGCATACTGAATATAATATACAGGATTATCATTACTAGATGATAATGCTAAATCTAAATCAAAATCGATTTGGGTATCTAGGCTTTTAGCAATAAAGAAATATCTTAAGGCATCTACTCCGACTTCATTTATTAAATCACGCATAGTTATAGTATTTCCTGTTCTTTTAGATATTTTATATTCTTCACCATTTTTTAAGGCTCTAACCATTTGAACTATTTTTACTTCTAGTTTTTCTGGATCGTTTCCTAGCATTGCTACTGAAGCTTTGATTCTTGGAATATATCCATAATGATCTGCTCCTAGGACATCGATTAGTTTATCAAAACCACGAGTTAGTTTGTCATAGTGATAAGCAATATCAGGTGTAAAGTAAGTATAACTTCCATCACTTTTTATTAAAACACGATCTTTATCATCATTAAAATCCGTGGTTTTTAACCATAAAGCATTTTCTTTTTCATATGTTCTACCATCATTTTTTAGTTTTTGTAGGCATTCTTCTACTAAGCCTTTATCTCTTATGGCTTGTTCGCTTGACCAAACATCAAAATGAACTCTTGCTAATGATAAGTCTTCTTTTATTTGGTTTAAAAAATAGTCTAGGCCAATGCGCCAATAATCTTTTATATCGTGGTCTAAAAATTTATCTTGATATTTTTCATAGATTTTCTTAGCAACATCGATTATTTCTTTACCATAGTAATAGTCTTCTTCCATTTGAGCTTTTTGACCGCATAATTCTTTATATCTTTCTTTTACAGATTTGGCCATGTTTAACATTTGGTTACCAGCATCATTAATATAGTATTCTTTAGTTGGTTTATAACCTGCGAATTCTAAAATATTACTTAAAGAGTCTCCATAAGCCGCTCCTCTGGCGTGCCCTAGGTGAATTATGCCTGTTGGGTTAACGCTGACAAATTCAACATTTACCTTTTCATTATTACCTATTGTACTTCTTCCATAGTTATCTTGTTCTTCTAGTATTTTATTAATGTTTTCTAATAAATAATCTTTCTTCATAAAAAAGTTAATAAAACCTGGATTAACTATTTCTATTTTTTCTATTTTATCCATTTTAATATTGTTTTTGATTTCGTTAGCAATATCAAATGGTTTCATTTTAAGTTCTTTGCATAATTTCATGGCTATGTTTGATGAATAATCTCCATGCTCTTTATGTGCTGGAATTTCAATAATTATTTTTTCTTTAGAATCTAATTGCAGAGCTTCTTTAATTAAATCCTTTAGTTCTTCTTTAATATTCATTTCATTCCTCCATGTATGATAATGTCAAAATAAAATCTGTTTTTTCTATCCGGTATTTAATTATAACGGATGTGTTTTGTTTATGCAACGATAAATTAGTTAATTGATGATAAAATTTATTGTTTGTTTCTTTTAATAAGTAGGAAACGTTGTTATTTTGTTTTTGGAAATTAATTTCGGTAGTTAATTCTTGGTTATTTCTAATTAAAGTATCTGTATTAAAATCATAAATTATGTTAGTTTTATATTCATCTTTATCATTAAAACTTAACATATTATTGTTTAAATATCCAGTTGTTGTTATTTGATAATCATTTACTTTTAAATTTACTTTTACTTTTTTCATAGAATCTCCTCTTTTTGATTTTGATAGATTGTATCATTATCTTATTTAGATGTCAAATTTTACTTTATGTGAATAAAACATTAAATTTGTTTTTATTTGTTTTTGTTTTAGAAATGAATATTTTAGCTTTTTTTATTCATACTAATTTTGAAATTAGGTGATATTTTGAAAAAGGTTATAAAGGTTTGTTTTGGAATATTTTTTGTAGGAGTTTTACTTTTTATTGGATTTAATTTTATTGGTTATGCTTATGCGTTTTTTGCTCCGAAGATTGATATTAGGAGTGCAAATGCTTTTTATTTATATGATAGTAAAGAAAACTTGATTTTGCAGGGAAATGAACATCGAGATTGGATTACGCTTGATAAAATGAATCCTTTAGTTATTGATGCCACAATATCAGTTGAGGATAAAAATTTTTATAGTCATAATGGTTTTGATTTTTTAAGAATTGCTAAGGCGTTGTTTTTAAATGTTTTAAATGGAGAAATTGTACAGGGTGCTTCGACAATTACTCAGCAGTATGCGAAGAATTTGTTTTTGGATTTCGGGCAATCTTGGGAAAGAAAATGGAAAGAAATGTGGCTTACTTTTAGACTTGAGGGAAATTATTCTAAAGATGAGATTTTAGAGGGATATTTAAATACTATTAATTATGGACATGGAGTTTATGGAATAGGGAAGGCTGCAAATTATTATTTTAATAAGGATGTTTCGGAATTGTCTTTAGCAGAAATTTCTATTTTAGTAGGGATTCCTAATTCTCCTTCTAATTATTCTCCGATTGATAATTATGAGCTTGCCAAGGAAAGACAAAATGTTGTTTTAACAAGAATGGTTGATAATGGTTATATAAGTAGGGAAGAGAAAGAGTCCGCTATTAATACAGAACTTAAAATTTATGGAAAGATGGAAAACTATGATTTATCTTCGCTTTTATATTATCAAGATGCAGTTATGAACGAGCTTGAGTCTATTAATGAGATCCCTAAAAGTTATTTGGAAACTGGAGGTTTAAAAATTTATACAGCTTTGGATATTGAAGCTCAAAGTGCACTTGAAGCTGGAGCCTTGGAAAATGAGATTAATGATGAGGTACAAACTGCGAAGGTAATGATGAATAGTAATGATGGAAGTATTATTGGGTTAATTGGAGGAATTAATTATGGAAATTCACAATTTAATCGCGCAATTAGTTCCTTAAGACAACCTGGTTCTACTGTTAAGCCTTTTTTATATTATAAAGCACTTGAAAATGGTCTTACTGCTTCAACTGTATTTGAAAGTTCTCCGGTAACTTTTAATTTTGAGAGTGGGGGAACTTATACTCCTAAAAATTCGGGAAGCATCTATGGGAATAAAGATATTACTATGGCTTTAGCTATGGCTTACTCAGATAATATTTATGCTGTTAAAACTCATCTGTTTTTAGGAGATGGCCAGCTTTATGATATTTTAAGGGAAGTGGGAATTACAACTGATATGGCCGATACACCTTCACTTCCTTTAGGTAGTTATGAAGTAAAAATTACAGAGCTTGCAGCAGCTTATGCCAGTCTTTCTAACATGGGTCATAAGGTAACTCCTCATTTGATTGAAAAAGTTTTTGATATGAAAGGTAATCTTATTTATGAATTTAAAAATAGGGAAGAGGTAATCTTAGATTCTGATTTGGTTTTTATTATAAATGAGTTGCTTACTGGCAGTTATGATAGTAATTTAATTGATTATACTTATCCAACTTGTATTGGAATTGTTTCGGATTTGACAAATAAGTATGCTTTAAAAAGTGGAAGTACTGATACAGATGCTTGGGTTGTTGGTTTTAATAAAGATATAGTTTTAGTTTCTTGGTCTGGTTATGATGACAGTAGAGATATTGAAACTAAGGTTGTTACTAATAATAAAAAGTCATGGGCTATTGCTATGGAAAAATATTTAAAAGGAAAAGAGTCGGGTTGGTATAGTATGCCTGAAAATGTATCGGGTGTCTTAGTTAATCCTGTGAATGGAAAAATTGCCACTAATTCTAGTAAAAATAAAAAGATTCTGTATTATGTTAAAAATACAGAACCTACTTTATATGATGATGCAAAATGATGCATCTTTTTTTATTCTTTGATAATTTCTAGTTCAATTCCTTGTTCTAATAAATTGGCGTTAGCGTCATCGGTATCAAGATGTAGTTCTAATTTGCTATTAGGGCTTACTTTTAATTTGACATTTTCAATTATCGCAGGTTTTTCACCATTTACTTGGATTTTTACTATTTTGGGAAGATTGTATTTTTCTTGTTCTTCTTTAGTTATATGAATATGACGAGTAGCAATTATGCAAGCTTTTCTTGTTAGTTGTCTATTATTATTAATAATAGTTATTTCTTTGGCTTCTTTTAGGTCTCCAGAATCTTTAACTGGGGGATTTATTCCTAATATATAAGAATCTGTTTTTGATATTTCAACTTGAGTATAATCTCTTAAGGGTCCTACCACTCTAACATTAGAGATTGTATTTTTTGGTCCTTTGATAGTAACTGTTTTATCTGAAGCAAACTGATTTGGTTGATAAAGTTTATTACGAATGTTTAAGGGTTCATCTTGAAATAAGTATTCATAATCTTCTTTGGTTAAATGTACATGATGATTAGATATTCCTAATTTTACTTTCATTTGGTCCTCCTTAGGTTATTATAATATATTTTTCTTATTTGTTCTATTCCTTTTTTTGTATCATATATTTTAATGATTTAAGAAAGGAAAAAGTTTTTATGAATAATGCTTATTATAATCCAAATTTAACTCCTGGTAATGACTTTAATTCTAGTGCCCCTCCTCAATTTAATAATACTAATTATACTAGTCAATTACCAATGGAACAATCTTATGTAGAAAATATTTTAAGGCTTAATAAAGGAAAAGTTGCAAGTTTTTATATGACTTTTCCTGATTCTAATGAATGGCGTGATCGT